>CACZWA010000045.1:1960-17933 GCA_902784685.1 uncultured Ruminococcus sp. | reverse complement strand
TAATAAAAATGAACAAAATTTGCTGTTTTGCAGGGCACAGCGTTATTTATGACAAGTCGGTGAAAGAAAAGGTGCGTGAGCAGGTAATAAACCTTATCGAGAAGGAAAATGTAAAGCACTTTATTGTAGGCAACTACGGAGAGTTTGACCGTCTTTGCGCCTCGATAATAAGAAATCTGAAAACAATTTATCCCGATATAACGCTTGAGCTTTTAATTCCGTACATAACAAAAGAGCTGAATAATTACGGCGATTTCTACAAGGAACGGTACGACAGCATCCTAATGGCGGATATTCCCCCTTCCACACCTGCAAGACTGCGAATAATAATGGCAAACAGATATATGACTGACCTTTCCTCGTTTTTGATTTGTCATGTAACCCACTCATGGGGCGGCGCCGCCCAAACGCTTGAATATGCCCGCAAAAAGAAGAACATAAAAATTATAAATATCATTTAATTACAGGTCTGCACTCCTTTTTTCAAACATCCAAAAACTGCATAAAGTTATATTTTTCATCAACCTCCCAACAAGAGGTTGTTATTTTTTGTAAAAAGTACAAGAATATTGGAAATTGTTATCAGGCTTTGTTTTAAAAAGTTTAAAAATGACAAAAAGTTGCCCGAACAGCTTTATTATCGCATTTTAAAACGACAATTTTCTCTATAAATCAACAAAAATAATGCACAAGTAATATAAAATATACAAAAAAACAATTTAATTTTAGTATAAAACATAGAAAAAAATAAAAAATGTTCAAAACTCTTGAATTTTTCAAAACTTTGTATTATAATAGATTATGTTTTAGAAATTTAATAAAAAAACAGGAGGAATACAAATGAGTAATGTAAGAGTGTTAATTATTGACGACAACGAAAAGTTTTCCGCAGAGCTGAAAAAAGAACTTGAAAAATCGGGAAGGTTTGATATAGTCGGCTGTGCGGCTAACGGAAAAGAAGGGCTTGAATATTTTTCGATGTACACGCCCGACCTTGTAATTCTTGATATTGTTATGCCTGTTATGGACGGCTTCGGCGTACTCGGACGTATTTCGGGAAAAGCCGTTATCATTGCGGTTTCTGCATATGAAAGCGAAAGCACCATTCGCAAGCTTGCCTCTATGGGTGCTGACTATTACATTTCAAAAACAGTAAATATAGGCGAAATTGTTGAACGAATAATTATGTTTACCTCGCCCGACCGCAAAAGCAAGACCCGCAACCTTGAAGAAGTATTCAGGTCAAAGGTTGAGGAGGACAAAGAAGCTAATATCGAAGCTATGGTAAGCAACATAATAAAGCTTGTAGGAGTGCCTGCGCACATAAAGGGTTATCAGTTTTTACGGGAAGCGATTATGTGGACGATTGACGATATGGGAATTATCAATGCCGTAACAAAGGAGCTTTATCCCGGCATTGCAAAGAAATACGACACAACCTCATCGAGAGTTGAGCGTGCAATACGCCATGCAATAGAAGTTGCTTGGGAGCGAGGGGATATTGACACAATAAACAAGCTGTTCGGCTATACCGTACACACAAGCAAGGGCAAGCCCACAAACAGCGAATTTATCGCCATGATTGCGGACAAGCTCAGGCTTCAGCTTAAAAGCAGCGGAAACATTTCGGCATAAACAGGGTCAGCTTAGCCTTGTCATAAGCGTTTCGAGTACGACCCACTTATCTTTTCCGTCTAATTTTATGGCTTTATCTGCCTCAAGGCAAAGAGACAACATATTTTTCAGCCGCTCTTTTGAAAGTCGTTTCGATTGAGCGGCGTATTTTTTTGCAATAAACGGCGCAACTCCGAGGTCTGCGGCAAGGTTGGTGCTTTCGCCGCCAAGCAAAATTTTTGCCTTTAAAATTCCTGTAATATTATTCCCCAAAAGAGGAACTATTTTCGCCGGTTCTTCTCTTAACTGTTTTAAATCCGCAAGAATGGCAAAAGCGGCGTCACGGTTACCTGCGGTTATTCCGTCTATCATATCGAATATTCTGTCGTTTAAGCTTCGCGGCACAACGCTACGCACATCGTCGGCGGTTATCTCTCCCCTGCCTGCGCAGTAGTCAACAAGCTTTTCCATTTCGTTATGAACATCAGCCATGGAGACCCCTGCGCGGCTCATAAGCTCGTTTACGGCGTCACGCCGAACCGAAAAGCCTCGCTTTGAAAGGTAGCCTGCAATCCAATCCGCCATTGTTGCGGAATCAAGATAGTCAAAGGTTACCGCAAGTCCGTTTTCGTTAAACTTTTTTAAAAGCGCATTTCGCCCGTCTGTTTCTGCCTCGTCAAATATAATTGCGGCGTAATCCGGCGGATTTTTAAAAAGCTCTGTCCAAACCTCTTTATCGTAAGCGGCAGTTTTGAAAATTCCGCTGTTTTTTATAATAACCAGCTTGTTATCCGCCATAACGGGATAGCTTTCAACCGCCCCGATAAGTGCGTCCTCGCTCAGCTCGCTTCCATCGAGAGTACATACGTTAAACTCCGCCATGGGAACGTCCTTAAAAGCCGCTTTAAAGCGTGATATGTAAAACTCTTTATTAAAAATTTCATCTCCGGTAAAAAGGTAAAGTCCGCACAAGTTGCCGTTTTTAAGCCTCTCACGAAGCTCCGTTAGCGGTGCTTTGCCGCTCGATTTTGGCATTTATATACTCTCCTCTCTTTGTTCGCACTCTCATACTTCCGTTTTTGCTTACCGCAAATTTTACTGTTCCGTGCGAATATGTATAGTAACCTTTTATAAGATTTTTCTGCAATTTTTGTCTGATTTTGTCTTTTGAATATTGGTAAGGCAATTCGGCGCCTGCGCTCACAACCGCATAACGAGGTGAAAGAACATTCAAAAAATGCTGTGAGGTTGAAGTTTCCGACCCATGATGAGCAATTTTCAGCACATCGCATTTCCCTATTCTGTCTGCAATAGCGTTTTCAACGCTTTCGCTTATATCTCCCGTGAAAACAAAAATTTTTCCGCCGTAAGTGAGTTTTATAACCATAGACGAATCATTCTCAGATAAGTTTTTTCCGTTTTTCCCGGGAGATATTATTTCAAATTCTGCGTCGCCGCTTTTCATTTTATATCCTGCGCTGACTGTTTCAACCGAACAGCCGTATTTTTCCGCCGCCTCGTAAATGTTTCCATTCATACCTGCTTTATCACTGTAATCGGTAACATAAATTCTATCGGCACATATTTTCGCAAGAACGTTTTCAAGTGCGCCGCAATGGTCGGAATCCGAATGAGAAATCAAAACAGATTCTATATGACCAATTCCTTCCGATGAAAGATACTGCGCACAGCTGCTCCTGCCGTTTTGGCTATCTCCCGTATCAATAAGAATTTTTCTTCCTCCGGGAAGGTTTACAAGTGCGCAGTCGCCATGACCGACATAAACAAAAGAAACGCTGAATGTGTTAAGGTCCGCAAAGTCTGCCGCATATCCAAACAAAATACACATAACAAAGGCAATCGGCAAGTACCTGAAATGTCCCCCATTTTTTCTGTTTTTAACAGCAATGTAACACATCAAGGCAAAAATAATATATGCGGCAACAAAAAGAAGGTTCTTTTTCGGAAATCTCATTTGCCCTACAGGTATTTCCGACACAAATCCTGTTACGCCGATAATAAGCGACGCCAAAAAGCGTGTGAAAAGCCCGAAAAGCTTTCCAATCAACGGAACAGGTCCGAAAAATACCGTAAGCATTCCACCCACAAAAATATATGCGATAAGCGGAACGACTATAATATTAACAAGCACGCCAATCCAGGAATACATTCCGAAATTCCACAGAACATACGGCAAGGTTGTCACATTTGCAAAGACCGTTATTAAAAGCGTTTGAATGAACGGCGAGCTTGCCGCCTTCCATGTGGCAATCAGCGGCATAAACGTAATCAGTCCGAATGTTGCAAGAAACGAAAGCATAAACGACGGGCTAAAAAGCAAATTCGGATTTATAACAAGCATTGCGGTGGCTAAAATTACAAGCGTATCGGAGGCCCTTCCGCGACGCCCCATAATCAGCCCTGCCATTGTACTCATTGCCATAAGAGAGGCTCTTACAACCGAAGGTGAAAGCCCTGTCATAAACATATAAAAGACAAGCACCGCAATCACTGCATATGCTTTTGTTTTTCTGCGTTTTGTGAAAATATTCGACAGCCACAGTATGAACAAAATAAGCACCGAGGTATGCATACCCGAAACCGCTGTAATATGGCTGATTCCCGCAAGGCTTATATTTTCCGAAAGTCTTTCGGAAAAACCTGATTTGTCGCCTATCAATATGCCGCAAACGAGGTCTGCACTTTCACCTCCGACATGGCTGTGAATCATTTTCTTTATATATTCGGCGGTATAATAAAAAATTTTCGGCAGATAAAATCCGTCACGGCGAATTATAAGTTTTTGAGGTTTTCCGCAAGTTCCGGCGTAACCCCGTGACTGCATATAACGTTTATAATTAAACTCACCGAAATTGTACGGCTCTTCATAGTAATGCGGAGTGGCACGAAAGGTCAGCATATCGCCGTAATACAGACTTTCATCTATATCCGAAATGTTAAGTCTGAACAGCTTATTTATCCTCTTTTCGTTTCCGTTGCAGCCTATTCTTTTCACTCTTATATCGGCATATTTTACGGTTTCGCCATAACTTTCCGTTTCCGCAAAACCGATAATCCGCCCCTGCATGGTACTTTCGTCACAAAAAGAATTTTCGAGGTTTTCAAAGCTCAAATCGCAGAGATTTACACAAAGTACGCCTGCAATAAGACACATTGCAAAAACAAACACAAAACCTGAGTGTTCCGCTTTACGGGTTCTAATACTATAAAGAACGAGTGATAAAAGAGTGCAGCTGCAAAGCAACATTCTTGCCGTAGGTATAAGGAATACCGAAATAATTATTCCTATAACCGTAAAAAGCGAACCTGCCACAACCACATTCAATTATCTTCCACTCCTTTCTGCAACTATTATTATACATTTTCTTTAAAAATTTGTCAATAACATAGTATATTTATTTTTACTTAAACAGATAATAAAAAAGCTAAAGAGTTAAGGCTAAAAAATATGAAAGCGGTGACGGCAAATGGCAGAAAGAATAAGTTTTGACGAGTATGGCATATGCGGTAAAATCGGCAGTGAAATAACGCCCGAAAAAATGGCGGTACTCGGCAGAAGCATATGCACGGTTTTAGGCGGTAAAATAGCTCTCGGAACAGACAACGGCAGCGGCTCTGAAATGGTAAAAAATGCGGTTTTATCGGGAATACTTTCGGGAGGCGGTACTGTTCTTGATTTTGGCGGACTGCCTCTTGCGATTTTGCGGAGCGGCATAAAGTTTTACAATTTAAGGGGCGGAGTACACATTTCGTCGGACGGTCAGCGAATTAACATACTTTCAAGCAACGGCATAAATCCCGACCTTGCCACGATGACAGAAATTATGCAAAGCTTTTCATCGGGCAAAGCCGAAAAAGTCAGCCATGAAGGCATAAGGGAAATTATTTCACTTAAAAGCTATAAGCTTTACTACATCAGAGATATAATAAACAACTGCAAAAACGAAAAACTCGGCTTTAACCTGCTTATATGCTCAAAAAGCTCTGCCGCAAGCTCCGTTATAATTCCGCTTCTTGATGAAACAGGCTGTAAATACACAATATACAAAGGCGATAAACCTTCTATCGGCAACGAATTTGCACAGGTTGTAAAAAATGAGGGTTACGACCTCGGCGCATATATTGACGAAAGCGGCGAAAAGCTTACCCTATGCGACAAAAACGGAAATATTTTCAGTGATGAAATGTATGACTGTCTGGCGGCTGTTATAGTTTTCCGAACCGAGCCTGACAAAACTTTTGTAGCTCCAATGGACGCAAGCTCGGCGATTGAAAAAATAGCCGAAATTTACGGCGGAAAAATAATACGCACAAGAAGCTCAAAAAATATTATTATGTCTAAAATATCGGAGCTTGACAAGGATAAGCTTTCGTCGCAGTTTATTCTGAAGTTCGACCCAGCTTGCAGTATTATAAAAATATTGGATTTTTTAAAAACCGAAAAAACATCTCTTGAGGAAATTGCGGCTCTTATACCTACTTTTTATATGCTTAAAAGCAGTGCGGCTTGCCGTGACAGCCAAAAAATAATAGAACAAATTTCAAAAAAACACAAAAACGCCGACACAACCGAGGGAGTTAAAATTTTTGAAGAAAACGGCTGGGCGCTCCTTTCTCCGCTTAAAGATAAAGTTCGTATAGTTTGCGAAGGAACAAGCATGGAGGCGGCAAATGAACTTATGGCAAAATATACGGATATTGTGCAAAACATAATTAAATAACCGCTTTTGCGGTTTTCAGAGTGCTGACAAACTCGGTCTACCGCAAGCAAACTAATACAAGGCAGGAGTTTAACGGTTTTTATTTGACAGTTATATGATAAAACAAAAACAGCGTATGCCACTCTGACATACGCTGTTTGTTTTAGTACTGATTTATTCTGCGGTTGCAGCGGCTTCTTCTGTTTCTTCCGCCTCCTCTGCTTCTTCACCGGCAGCTTCTTCGCCGTTTTCAGCGTTGCTTTCTGCCGCGTCTTCTTCAGTTTCAACATCAACTGCATTTGCCGCATCGGCATCATTTTCCTGAGTCTGCTGCTCGCTTGCTTTTCTGTTTTCCGCATTTTCAACGGCAATCATACCGTACGAAAGGAAAAGAGAAGATACAAGGAATACAATAGCGCAGATTGTTGTAATTACAGCAAAAGTTGCATCAAGTGTTCTGCCCTTGTTCTTGCCGAAGAAAGTTTCCGAAGCTCCGCCGACAACGCCCGACAAGCCCTCTTTCTTTGCAGACTGCATAAGAACAGATGCAATAAGTACGATAGAAACGATAATCTGAATTACACCTACTACTGTATTAACAATGCTCCAATTCATTTAAAAATCACTCCTAAATTTTTTCTTAAACTAAGTCATACTTTAGCAGTATACCACAAATTTAAATAAAAATCAAGACCTTTTAAGAATTTTTTATCAAATTATTTTATAATTCTTACTTTAAGCACGCCTTCAATATCGGCAATTGCGTGTATATCTTCATCTTTCACTTCTCCCGAAGCGTCGATTATTGTGTACGCATAGTCTTTTTTTGATTTGTTTATCATATTGTCAATATTTATTCCGTGCTGAGAAATGATTGACGAAATCTGCGAAAGCATGGACTGCTTGTTAAGATGAGCTATTGTTATACGCAAGTCGCCGCTTCTCGGCATTGAGCATGACGGATAGTTAACCGAGTTTGTGATATTTCCGTTTTCAAGGTAGTCAACAAGCTCTTTTCCTGCCATTGTTGCGCAGTTATCTTCCGATTCGGGAGTAGATGCTCCGAGATGCGGAATTGCAACAACGTTTTTAACGCCGATAACTTCATCACTCGGAAAATCGGTAACATAAGAAGCAACCTTACCGCTTTCAAGCGCTTCAAGAAGCGCTTTTGTTTCAACAAGCTCGCCTCTTGCAAAGTTAAGAATTCTTATTCCGTCGTTTGCGTTTTCGAGAAGTTCTGCATTTACAAGTCCTTTTGTGTTGTCGTTAAGCGGAAGATGAAGTGTAACATAATCGCTTACGAACGGGTCGTAGCCTATAACCTTCATTCCGAGTGCTTCAGCCGCATTAGCAACCTGAACGCCTATTGCACCAAGACCTATTACGCCAAGAGTTTTGCCCTTTATTTCGGGTCCTGCAAAAGCAGATTTACCTTTTTCTACCATAGGACCTACATCAGCGCCGTTGCCTTTAAGGGTTTTTGCCCAGTCAACAGCCTCGGTAACCTTTCTTGAAGCGAGGAACAGACCTGCAATTGTAAGCTCTTTTACTGCATTTGCGTTTGCGCCGGGCGTATTAAATACAACAATACCTTTTTTTGCATATTCATCAACGGGAATATTGTTTGTACCTGCTCCTGCTCTTGCTACGGCTTTAAGGTTGTCTCCAACCTTCATATCGTGCATTTTAAAACTGCGAAGTATGATACCGTCGGGATTTTCTACTGTATCGGAAATCTCATATTTTTCATCAAAATTATCAAGACCGCATTTTGCAATCTTATTTAGAGTTTGAATTTTAAACATTTTTTTCACCCTTTTTATTTATTTTTAGCTTCAAAGTCTTTCATAAACTCAACAAGCTTAACCACGCCCTCACGAGGCATAGCGTTATATATGCTTGCTCTCATACCGCCGACTGTGCGGTGACCTTTTATATTTACAAAGCCGTTTTCGGAAGCCTCTGCAATGAATTTTGCGTTAAGCTCTTCTGTCGGGCAAACAAACGGAACGTTCATAAGCGAGCGGTCTTCTTTTACAACCGTGCCGCGGAACATATCGCTGCTGTCAAGGAAATCGTAAAGAATTGCGGCTTTTTCTTCGTTTCTTGCCTGCATAGCTTTTACGCCGCCAAGTTCTTTAAGCCATTCAAGCACAAGCTTCATAATATAAATGCAGTATGCCGGAGGCGTATTATACATTGAACGGTCTTTAATATGAGTTTCGTAGTTAAGCATAACTGGTGTGAAATCCATAGCGTTACCTACAAGGTCTTTTTTAACTATAACAACAGTTACGCCTGCAGGAGCAATGTTCTTCTGTGCGCCTGCATAAAGAAGTCCGAATTTAGATACGTCAATTTCCTGAGAAAGAACGTCTGAAGAAATATCTGCAACAAGCGGAACGTTTCCTGTATCGGGAAGAACTGTGTAACGTGTTCCGTAAATTGTGTTGTTGTGTGTAATATGTACATAGTCTGCCTCAGGGTCAAACATTGATTTTTCAAGTTTCGGAATATATGTAAATACGGTGTCCTCACTTGAAGCCACTTTTCTTGTTTTACCGTATCTTGAAGCTTCTGCAAAAGCTTTTTTCGACCACTGACCGGTTACTACGAAATCAGCCTTGTTGTTTTTGTTCATAAGGTTAAGCGGAACCATAGAAAACTGAGTAGACGCACCGCCCTGAAGGAAAAATACATAATAATCTTCAGGAATATTCATAAGCTCACGAATAAGGTCCTCTGCACCGTAAATTATACTCTCAAAAATTTTTGAACGGTGGCTCATCTCCATAACGGACATTCCGCAGCCTTCGTAAGACATCATCTGGTCTGCTGCTTTTTTAAGCACCGGCTCCGGTAACATTGACGGACCGGCAGAAAAGTTGTACACTCTGTTCATAATAATTCCTCCATTTATATTAATTATAATTCAAATTTTAAAAAAATAAAATTTTTCTGATTATATTATACTACTCTTTAATAAGTTCGTCAAGAGGTTAACAATGTTTTTTGCCGAATTTTTTGTAAAAATTAGGTCTTTCTCAGAAAAATTTTTTGTTGAAAAATGAGTATATACCATAAAAATTATTAAAAATGCACAAAAAAATAAATTATATTTTTGGCATTTTAAATCTATTGCGAGAAATTAAACCGATTTTAAAAAAAATATTGACTGAAAAACAAAAATGTGATATACTAATTTTATATTGTTAAAAATTGTTGTTTGCTGTCGAGGCGGGGGTCTTAGCGTTGGTGCAGGGTTCTCGTCTTTTTTTATGATTATGGAAATTTATATTGACACGGCGGCTAAAAAGGTGTATAATACTGTTACAAAGTAAATTTTTGGGGCATTGCCCCATTAAAATAAGAAAGGACGGCATATAAAATGGGTAACGAAAAAAATACTCTTGACGAAATCAAAGAAGAAGCTGAAGAAGTCGTTGAAACTGTTGAAGATGCAGTAAACGAAGCAGAAACTGCTACCGAGGACTTTATCGGTGACGCTGAAGAAGCTGCTTATGAAGCAGAGGAAGCCGCATCTGAGGAAATCAGTCAGTTCGCAAACGAACAGAAAGTTCCCACCGGAAAAATTATTGCAATTTCCTCTGTAATTGCTACAATTGCTTCAATTGTTATTATGCTTCTCGGAAGCTACTGCATAAACTTTGTTTCCGGCGTTATGACAGCTAAAAACATTGAAGGCACATGGGGCTATGAACTCGGCGGTTACAACGTCTCTGTTTATGTAATGCTTGACGGAAAGACATTTACGCTTGCTTCCGGCGAAGGTATGACATATTTATCCTGCGACTACAAGTTCAGCGGCAAGAACAAACTTACTCTTCTTCCCGATGATGAAACAAAAGAGTCAATGCAAGGACTTGTTCCTACAAATTCGCTTGAAGTAACTTATGACAAAGAAGCAAAAACAATTACCTTTAACCCATCACTCGGCGGCATTTCAACATGGAATGCGGTTGAAGATGAGACTGAAATAAAAGGCATAAAAGAAGCTATTAAAAATTACAGCGAAAACAATGCGGAAGTTCCTTCGGATAACGCAGCTCCCGAAGAAGCTCCTGCAGATGACGAAAACGCTGATGATGTTGTAGTTGAAGAAGCTGAAAAAGCAGAATAAAATTTCTTTCATAAAACGGCTCGGAACTTTTCCGAGCCGCTTTTTTGAGCCGTTTGTTGTAACAATCACCCCTTCTGTCACATATTCTGTAATGTGTAGGAGGGATTTTTTTGACTTTAAATGAACTTTCTTTAAATGAAATTTGTTATATAAAAGAGCTTAATTCAGAGGGCGAGGTGCGCAGGCGAATGCTCGATATGGGGCTGATACCCGGTACAAAGCTCGAAAGCGTGTTTAAGGCTCCGTTCGGAGAGCCTACGGCTTATCTCGTCCGGGGAACGCTTATTGCGCTTCGTGACAGCGACGCCGAAAAAATTGTCATTCGGCACGAAAACATGAAAGGAATCATCGAAAATGAATGAATATGTAATTGCTCTTGCAGGTAACCCGAATGTCGGCAAAAGCACGGTTTTTAACCTGCTTACAGGGCTTAATCAACATACGGGAAACTGGCCGGGAAAAACCGTCGATGTCGCAGAAGGCAGTTTTGAACTCGGAGAAAAGAAATGCCGTCTGATTGACCTTCCGGGTACATACTCGCTTATTTCAAATTCCGAAGATGAGGAGCTTGCCCGTGATTTTATATGTTTCGGTGACAGCGACCTTGTTCTTATGGTTGCCGACGCCACGGCGCTTGAGCGCAACCTTAACCTTGTACTGCAAACAGCCGAAACCGTAGGAAATGCGGTTCTTTGCATAAATCTTATGGACGAAGCAAAAAAACACGGAATAAAAATAAACGCAAAAAAGCTCGAAAATATTCTCGGCATACCCGTTGTAACCACGTCTGCGAGAAATAAAAACGGAATAGACCTATTAAAAGAAGTTGTTAACAAACAGCTCACTTTAAGCCGCAAAGACAAAATAATTATACAATATCCCGAAGAAGTGGAATATGCCGTGCATATTATAGAGGCAGAGCTTTCCGACTGCAAAAAGCTCTCCAAACGCTGGACAGCGCTTAAACTGCTTGAAGGCAATCCCGCTATCACTTCGCAAATTGCACAAATTACCGATATTTCATCGCCTGAGGTTAAATCCGCTGTTTCTGCCGCACATGAATACTTAAAACAGCACGGAACAGACCCAAACAGTCTAACGGATATTTACGCTTCCGCTTCGGTTAAAGCGGCGGAAAAAATATCACACGCCGCAAGCGAAAGCACACACAAAAGAAAGCTCGGAATCGACAAAATACTTACTTCAAAATATGCGGGACTGCCGCTTATGATGCTTATGCTCGGCTTTGTTTTTTGGCTGACGGTAACTGGGGCAAACTATCCGTCCGAATTTCTCGGCAAGGTTCTTTTCGGTTTTGAAAAATACTTATGGCGCATAACCGCGCCGCTTCCGTCCAAACTTGCCGATTTACTCATAACGGGAATGTATCACACACTTTCATGGGTTGTATCGGTTATGCTTCCGCCCATGGCAATTTTCTTTCCGCTGTTTGCCGTTTTGGAGGACCTCGGCTATTTACCGAGAATTGCCTTCAATCTTGATAAGTGTTTCAAAGGTTCTGGTGCCCACGGCAGACAATCGCTTACCATGTGTCAGGGCTTTGGCTGTAACGCCTGCGGCGTTATGGGCTGCAGAATTATAAACTCCCCAAGAGAGCGCCTTATAGCGGTGCTTACAAATAATTTTGTACCATGTAATGGGAGGTTTCCCACACTTATTGTTCTTATAAGCCTGTTTTTTGCCGGCAGCGGCATAGGAACAAGCTTTGTTATGCTCCTTGTCATATCTTTTTCCGTGATAATGACACTTGTGGCTTCAAAGTTTCTTTCATCAACGCTTTTAAAAGGCATGCCCTCGTCATTTGCAATGGAGCTTCCGCCGCTCAGAAAACCGCAATTTGCAAAAGTTATTGTCCGTTCTTTTCTCGACAAAACTCTGCTTGTGCTTTTCAGGGCGGTAATAGTTGCGCTCCCGGCAGGAGCGGTAATTTGGTTTTTGGCAAGCTTCCGCATAGGAGAAGTTAGTCTTTTACAGAGCCTCTGTGACTTTTTAGACCCACTCGGAAGGCTTGTAGGCATGGACGGTTGCATACTTGCCGCTTTTATACTCGGTTTCCCCGCAAATGAAATTGTAATTCCCATAATGATAATGAATTACACCCAGGCAGGACAAATGACCGACCCCGAAAATACCGCCGCTCTCGGTGAGCTTTTGCGTAGCAACGGCTGGACATCTGTTACCGCTCTGTGCGTTATAATTTTTTGCCTTATGCACTTTCCCTGTGCCACAACCTGCCAGACGATATATAAAGAAACAAAGAGCAAAAAATGGACAGCAGTTTCGGTACTGCTGCCCACGGTTACAGGTCTTATTCTTTGTTTTTTGGTTTCAACCGCCGCAAAGCTTCTCGGTTTTTAGGTGTTTTGTTCAAAACCTTTCCATTTCTTTATAAGTGAGAAGCACAAAATCATTCCGAGAACTGCCGTTATAAACCAGCTTAAAAGCGTATAACTCCAGTCTAATTTTTCGGTAATTAAAGCTATTCCGTATGCAGAAAGCGCACTGCCCACATATGTGCAGGCATTTAAAGTTCCCGAAACGGTCGAAACCAAGCCGTATTTTTTATAATATATCGGTATCATACAAATAAGTATAAGGTTTACGCCATGCATCGAGCCTGTGAGAATTGCGGCAAAAACAACCGAAAGTGCGGCGCTTTTACCGAATATCAAAATAAGCATAAGCGCCGCCACTGCGCCGATTCCAAAAATTGTACCGGCACAGGTAAGCGGATTTTTCAGTTTCTTTCTGTACAATAGCGAAGTGAAATTTATACAGATTATTCCGAAAATCGGCAAAACTACGCCGCTTAATATTGAGATTGTGTTTTTAAGATTATATACTTCCGTAATATACGAAGGCATCCACGTTGCAACTCCGTCACGAAGTATGCCCTGCAAAACAATACCAAGCATTATACCGAAAATAAGCGGTGAGAAAAATTTAACTTTTTCTCCCAGACTACTGACAAACCCACCATTTTCAGGTGGGTTTGTCAGTAGTCTGAGTGGTGCGATTTTGTTAAAACCGCACCACTATATACTTTTTTAAAAACAGGTAAATCGCCTTAGTCTACAATTCCGCCTTCAACAACAAGAGCGTCGGGGTCTGCCGCATCTCCGTAAACAGGAGCAAGTGTTTCTGCATAATCGGCATGGAAAAATTCTTCCTCACCGAGAGATTGAATTTCGCCGTTGAGCCAATCAAGAAGCGTTGTATTGCCCTTTTGAACAGCAGGAGCAATTGTATCCGCATTACCGATTGCGTCAATACCTACCGTATAACCCGGATTTGAAAGCGCCCATGCAAGCACCTCTGTATTATCCGTCGAGAACGCATCTCCACGACCGTCAAGAAGCGCAAGATATGCATCTGCATACTCGTCATATTTCTGAAGCTTTATTTCGGGGTGATTCTTTTCAAAATACGTTTCTGCCGTTGTACCCTTTACAACAATAAGAGTCTTGTCTTTGAGCTGGTCGATATTTTCAATAAGCGCTTTATCGGGAGATACAACGCCAAGCATAACTTTCATATAAGGAAGTGCAAAATCCACCTGCTTTGCCCTTTCTTCCGTAACCGTGAAGTTTGCAAGAATTATATCAACCTTTCCCGTTGCCGCATATTCCACACGGCTTGCAGGGTCAGTCGAAACATACTCAACCTTAACGCCCAAGTCCTTTGCTATTCTTTCTGCAAAATATACATCATAACCGTTATACTTTCCGTTTTCGTCAACATAGCCGAAGGGGGCTTTATCGCTGAACACGCCGATTACAATTTTGCCGCTTTCTTTGATTTGGTCAAGAGTACGGAAAGAAGCTGACGGAGCGCCGTTACCGGCATTACTGCCGTCAGAGGCGGTATCGGTCGAGCCGCAACCTGTAACAAGAGCCGCCGTAAGAAGCAAGCTAAGCACAAGTGTAATTGTCTTTAAAACTGTTTTTTTCATTTTTATTTCCTTCTTTCTGAAAAATATTAATTATCCGCATTTCGTTTTTCATACGAAAATGTTTTAAGAAAATCCTGCGCACGTTTAGACTGCGGATTTGTAAAAAAAGTTTCGGGATCGGTATTTTCAACCACTTTCCCGCCGTCTAAAAACACCACTCTGTCTGCAATCGCACGGGCAAACTGCATTTCGTGAGTTACAATAAGCATTGTCATCCCCTGCTGTGCAAGCTCAAGCATAACGTCAAGAACTTCACGCACCATTTCAGGGTCAAGAGCCGCAGTAACTTCATCGAAAAGCATCATTTCTGGGTTCATGCAAAGCGCTCTAACAATTGCAACACGCTGTCTCTGACCGCCTGAAAGCTGGCTCGGAAAAGCTTTTCTCTTTTCCCAAAGCCCCACACGTTCAAGCAGTTTTTGAGCGTTTTCTCTAACCTCTGCTTTTGGTCTTTTCTGCACCTTTATCGGCGCAAGCATTACGTTATCAAGTATATTTTTATGAGGGAAAAGGTCGTAGCTCTGAAAAACCATACCTATTCTCTGCCTTATTGCCGTCATATTTTTGCCGGAAAAGCTTATTTTCTCGCCGTCAAGCGTTATATCGCCGCTTTGCGGTGCTTCAAGACCGTTAATACACCGAAGAAGCGTACTTTTTCCGCAGCCTGACGGTCCGAGAACCACGACAACCTCACCTTTATGTACGGTTAAATCTATTCCGTCAAGCACCGTTTCATCACCAAAACGCTTTACAAGACCCGATATTTCAAGCTGAATTTTTTTATCCATAACCATTTACCTCCAATGTTTTTCAAGTTTCTTTGCCAGAAGTGATACCGGCCAGCATATAAGGAAATACAGCAAAAATATCACGCCGTAAACCCAAAGAGCCGCATCGGGATATTTAAAGCGGTTTACGTCAATAATCTGTTTGCCGACTTTAAGCACCTCTGTTATGCCTATCAAAACAACAAGGCTTGTGGTTTGAATCATTCGGGTTGTAAGATTTATCGTTAGCGGTATAAGCCTTCTTACCGTCTGCGGTACTATTATGTAAACAAAACTCTGCACACGGGTCATTCCGAGTGCCGCCGCACTATCATACTGATGTTTAGGTATGCTTGAAATCGCACCTCTTACAAGGTCTCCCATTTCCGCAGTTCCCCAAAGCGTAAATACGATTACCGCACTAAGCTCGGCAGGCAGATTAAGCCCGAAAGCTCTTGTCACGCCGAAATACGCTATAAACAAAAGCACAAGCTGAGGCATAATGCGGACAATTTCAAGATACAGTCGACCTATCACCTTTGTAACGGGATTTTTTATCGACATAAAAAGCCCGAACAGCGTACCGAGAACTACCGACATTGCAACAGATATAAGGCTTAAACGAACAGTTATCCACAGACCTCCGAGAAGCCTTAAAAAGTTATTGCCCATAAAAAGCACGTTAATTCCCAAATCCTGCATACTTCAACCTCCTTTCGAGAAGTGAAGCAATTATTGATACGGGCAGTAAAAT
>CACZWA010000045.1:0-1926 GCA_902784685.1 uncultured Ruminococcus sp. | reverse complement strand
ATAAGGTCGGCAAGTGCAATTCCGCTAACCACGGACGTTTCCTTTATAAGAAAAATAACGTTTGCACATATGCCTGGCATAGATACCGCAAGAGCCTGCGGAAGAATTATCTCCTTCAGCGCGCCAAGTTTTCCAAAGCCGAGCGCCTTTGCGGAATCAACTTGCGATTTTTCAATCGCTTCAAGTCCGCTCCTTATTGCCTCCGACATATAGCTGCCGCCGAGAAAAGTAAGTCCGACAACAGCGCATGCTTTTGCGCTTAAAACTATTCCTATCTTCGGTAAACCGAAATAAAGGAAAAAAAGCTGAACCAAAAGAGGCGTATTATGGCTTATCTCCACATACACTCTGACAATCGCCCGAAGCACAGGTACACGGTAATATGTAATTCCGGCGCATAAAAGACCGAGAACGAGAGAAAGAACTATTCCCTGCCAGGCTACTGTCACAGTAAGCTTTGCCGCTTCAACATAAAGCGGAATATATTTTAATATAAAATCAAAATTCAACATATGTTCCCTCAATTTTCATAAAACCTATATGTTTTATAAGTATTATAACATCTTTTTTTGTTTTTGTCAATATCTTTTTTATTTTTCAAGCATTTTAATCAAATTTTTTATTTGCGGTTCAAAGTTTACTCCGTAATAGCTTCTGCCTACGTCCGAAATTGTCTGCTCAATACATTTGCAGACAAAATTCACAGCAATTTCAGTCGCTTTTTCAACGGCAAAGCCCTGCATAAGCGCCGCAAGTAAGCTTGAAGCAAAAACGTCCCCAGTACCATGATATGCAACATCGAGCCGTTTTGAAAATACAAAGCTGATTTTTTCTTTATTGTAACAAGCTGCGCCTATATTCTCTCCGTCAAACGAAACGCCTGTTAAAACAACAGCGCCGCCCGAAAGCTCCGCAAGCTTTTTCAAAAGCCCTAAAATATCTTCCTCTTTCTGCACCTCGCCGAGATACGGAGTTTCCGTAAGAAAACACGCTTCCGTAATGTTCGGCACAATAATATCCGCCTTTTTGCAAAGCCGAACCATACCGCAAACAAAAGCATCGTCAAAGCCAGCATAAAGCTTGCCGTGGTCTGCCATAACGGGGTCTATTAAAACAAGAGTATCTTTTTTAAAATTATCTATAAAATCCGCCGTAAAGCCAAGCTGTTCCTTTGAGCCGAGATAGCCCGAATATATAGCGTCAAACTCGGCGTTAAAGCTTTTCCAATGCTCCGCAATCGGACCGAGCTGGCTTGTTAAATCCATAAACGTATATCCTTTAAAATCTCCCGTATGTGTTGAAAGCAATGCGGTAGGAAGCGGGCAGGTTTCAAGACCCGCAGCGCTCAAAACAGGTAAAGCAACGGTCAAAGAGCATTTTCCTATACAAGATATATCGTTAATTGCCGCAACACGTTTTTGTTTATGCATTTTTTCTCCTTTCAAAAATAAATTACTCTAAATAAGTATAATATAAATGGGGTACAATAGTCAATAGCAAAAATCACAAAAATATTAAATTTGTTTACAATTTGTTCATATTTTTTTAAAAAACGAGGGTTATAATTAAATCAGAACCTAAAGAAAGGATTGATTTTAAAATGACAGATTATGAAAAAAACATAAATCCGGAATCTACACCGGATGACACAGGCGATACTTCCGAAACAGTTTTTGTTGAGCAGGAAACAAATGAAAATGACGATACTTTTGTAAGCGAAGAGCTTTCAAGCGAAGCTCAGGAGAGCGACACGAATCCAAAGTCAGATGAGAACGCCGACGGCAGCGGCTCCTCCGGATATTCACAAAGCTACGGAAACTACGGCGGTTATAACGGAAATTACGGCGGCTACAATTTTTATTCCGAAAACATACGACCGACAGAGAAAAAACATAAAACATGGCATACGGTAGTTGGCGTTATAGC
>CACZWA010000044.1 GCA_902784685.1 uncultured Ruminococcus sp. | reverse complement strand
TGTCGCTATCCCACGGTCCTTTAAGGTTTCTGCCGATATAACCGAAATCGGTATCTTTTTTGTCTTCACGTTCATCAATGTTAATCGGCGACACCAAATTTTTGTTTTCATCTACAGCTCCGCCGTTTACAAATCCGTATGTGTTGTGGAAAGCATCTTCAAATGCCGCAAGCTGAATATGGAACGCAAAGGTGTATTTTATGTTGGCAAAATTGCTGTTTATTTTCTCTGCCGCACTCGTGTACCATTCAATCTGGTCATCACCAAAGCCGGCGGTCGTTTTGGAGTGACCGTTGCTGAAGCTTTCGTCACTCATTTTGCCGCAGCCGTTGCTGTCAAGCATAAATACCACACGCTTTAATTCGCCGCCCTGAATAACTCCTATGCTGTAATTGCCGTTTCCTGTTAAGGTTCTTTGCTTAAACAAACAGTTTTTGCAGTTTTCAAGGTATTCACACTGCCAGTCGACGCCTTTTTTGCTTTCGTTTTCGTGGTTGCCGAATACTGGCGCCCACGGAATATTATATCCGTCCATGAAGTCCGCAAGCTTTGTAAATGATGTTCCTGCGTCGTCATATCCGCCATACACAAGGTCGCCCGTAACAAGAATTAAATCGGGGTTTACTTCCTCAATCAGCTTGCCCAAATCGTTAAACAGTCGTTTGTCCATAAGCTCAGGCATCCAGAAATTAGTCTTTTCCTGTGAATATTCAACTCCTTCACGGACCTGCTTTGAATCAATAATCTGCGGGTCGGTAATCTGAAGGACTACGGCGTCTCTGCCGCTTTCGACGTTCACCTCAAAATCAACGTAATCTTTAAATTTCCTTGCCTCTCCGCGTTTTCTTTTAACGTTTATATTTTGAGTAAGCGGCTTGATTTTTTTAAATCCGTCAAGAACAAATACTGACATAATATCAATATTATCCATATCAATTTCCGACGGTACGGTAAATGCAACGGTTTCGGAATCTGTTCCGTGTGCGCCTGCCTGTACGGCAAAATCAGCTGACTGCACATTTAAAAGCTTGTCAGCTCCGTACATTGCAAAAAATATCTTGCTGTTTATTGCCGATTCCGTGCTGTTGGCGTAGCTCATTGTAACATTTACGGTATCTTCTGCCTTTACGTCCGACAAAGAGCTGAAAGTCTTTCCGTTTAAGCTTAATGCGCTTATGTCAATTAGCTTGTTTGAGGTTTTAAATGTGAATGTAACGTCCGAGCCGAGCCAGTCGCCGTATGCGTTTGCAAAATTTTTCGGTATTGTAAGGGTGTATTCTTCATTTAAAGCGAGCAAAGAACTCGGCTCAACTATATATGAGCTTATATTTGCCGCTCCGGTGCAGGGTACGGTATTACCGTTACTGTCAGTAAGCAAGATTTCCGCAGAACCTGTGTTACTGTTGCTGATAGGACAGCCGAAGGGAATTTCAATTGATTTTAGCGCTGTTGTAACATTGTCGGTATCTGTTATTTTTTCGCCAAAACTGTTTTTTAGGACAATTTTGCTTATGTCAACCGAGGGGGCAGGGGTATAGTATTCAAGCTTTATGTCGTCTGTTAAAACCGATGAGCCGCCGTCGGCTTTTATCATTACAGCTCTTACGGCATTAGGCGTTTTGTTTCCCGAAGCGCGGCAATTTGCAACCTCATTTCCCTCAAGGTCCTTTATCACGGTTGTTACCTTGCGGTCTACAACATTAAACGCAATATCAACATCATACCATTTGGAAGCGTCAAGCGTCACATATTCGCCGCTCGGCTTGACAAAATTCGGCGTGCCGAAATTGTTTGTTATTTTGAAAACCGCATACTCGTCACTTGTAATATCATAATTTACTCCGGGTATAACGTTCAGCGTAACATCGCTCACTATTGTTTCGGGCTTAATCTTAAAGCTCGCCTTTAATGTACCGCGGCTGTTTTCGGTTGTTTGGTTTATAAGCGGCTCGTCAATCTGCATATACACAAGCCCTGAGGCTTCCGTTATATCTTCTGTTGCAGATAAATCGCCGAGACGTGCAACTTTGCCGGGAAGCGTTGAGTCATTTTCAAGAGCATAGCTGCCACCGATACTTTCGTGAAATCTCCACGGAGTATTGCCTTCAAAATAGCTGTCGCCCGTAAAATCTTCTGGTGAAACGCCTGTTTTCATACCGTCGGCGGCACGATAACCGGCGTTTGTAAACGAATCAAAGGTTTCGCTATAAATAGTCGCTTCTCTTGTTGCTTTTTTTATTGAAACGTTATCGACATATACATAAGAAGCCTGGCTGAAACCAAGCGCCGAGAATTTTACAAAACCTATTGTTTCGTCTGCGGCAAAGCTTATCGGACATCTGCGGGCAATAAGCTCGCCGGTTGCACGGTTGTAAAGCTCTACCGAATAATAGTGAGCGTCGCAGTTCAATATGGTTTTAACCCTGTACCAGGTTACGCCGCCGACATCAGCGGCTTTTATTGTTCCTTGTGGGACGTTGTATTTGTAAAGCATATTGTAGTCACGGTATCCGAGATAAAACCTTTGTCCTTTTCCGGCTATAATATTATGCTGGGCAATGGTGTCGCTCGAAGCCGAGCCGTCTCCTGTATTAAAGGAGAAAGCAAACTGCGTCTTACCGTCAACTAAAGCAGGCTTAAAATCAAAGCTTACCTCCCAAACGCCTGTTGCGGCTCCGCCTGCTTCTACGCCCGGAAAGGTTTTGCCGTAACCGTATGTAGGAACCAACTTACTAAATTCATCGCTACCGGAATCATTCTTTTTGCCTGCCGAAACAATCTGCAAGCACATATTGTTGGTTATTGTTGCCAGCGTATAGTTTGCGGACGAATACGGCGCAACTTTGGCAACATTTGTGTAAAGGGTTTTATGGTCTGCCATATACCAACCGTCATCTTTTAGCTTGAGCAAGGTGTTTTGAAAGTTGGTAGCAGCATAGTCAAAGCTTTCTTTGTACTCTGCGGCGGTACTTACCTTTTCGGCAGAAACCGACAAAACAGATACTGACATTGCAGTTGTCATAACAACAGCAAGCGTAATGATAAAGCATATTAGTCTGCGTAATTTCATATGAACATCCTCCCCTTTAAATATAAAAAAACTTTTCATACCTATTTATATTATATCATGGGCAAGATTTAATTACAAGGTGACTTTTTTATCTATTTGGCTTATAAATTTAACCTTAAACCAAGCCGCATTTTACATAGACGGACGGATTGTTTTCCAATTCATTAACGGTGCGGAAATAGATGCATAAGAATTTTTTAAAAACATTTAATTGTAACTACTGACATTACACTAAAATTGTGCTATACTCTATATGTAACAACAAATGTTACATAAAAATATTTTGGAGGTATTACCATGAAAAACACAGAAAAAGCATTAGCATTAATCGGCACATTCGCAACAGGAGATTTGGAGAAAGCAAGAGAACTCTTAGCAGAAGGTTATATTCAGCACAACCTTGCTTTTGGCACGGGAGCAGAAGCTTTTATAAGTGCAGTAGCAGGCTTAAATGCGGCGCCTGTTAAAACAACGGTAAATAACATAAGAGCTTTTGAAGACGGCAATAAAGTATTTTTACAGACCGTGTATAACTTTGCAGGTGCAGGAGAGCAGGTAGCTTTTGATGTTTTCCGCTTTGACGAAAACGGAAAAATTGCAGAGCATTGGGATAATCTTGCAGATAAAGCCGCACCAAACCCAAGCGGTCATACTCAAATTGACGGTACTCTTGAAAAGAAAGATGTTGACAAGGAAGAAACACGAGGGGTTGTTGACGGCTTTGTAGGTGATGTTTTGAGAGGGGAACACCCTGAAAAACTGACCTCCTATTTTGACGGAGATAATTATATTCAGCACAACACAGGTATTGCAGATGGTTTGTCCGGTCTGGGAACGGCTTTGGAAGCACTCGGCAAGCAAGGAATTTCTATGATTTATAACAAAACTCATTATATTCTTGCTGACGGAGATTACGCTCTTGCAATCAGCGAGGGTACATTTGGCGGCATTGACACAACATACTATGACCTGTTCCGTGTAGAAAACGGCAAAATAGCAGAACATTGGGACGTTATGGAAACGCTTGCAGATAAAGAAACATGGCAAAACGGAAACGGCAAATTCTGATTTGATACCGCAAACTATGAGCAGAGGCTGAAAAGCGAAGGTATATTTCGTCCTTTAAAACTCGTAGGCGTACATGGGTACGGTAGAGATTTAAAGGGCGGAAAGCAAGCAGCGGTGCGGTTTTAAAAAAACTGCACCACTAACCTTATAATCAGAAATGTTAAATAAAAACCATTAAATTTCTACTTTAAATTGGTTTGCTTGCGGTAGACCGAGTTTGTCAGCACTCTGGGGAGTCCGCTTTGGACTCCTTTATGTTTTGTAACCATTGACATCATACTTTACTTCTGTTATAATTGTTATGAAAAGAGGTGTGGCAAATGCAAATATCAAGCCGATTTACAATAGCAATTCACATTTTCACCTGTGTTGAGGTTTTTAAGGAAAATTATAGTGTTACAAGTGATTTTCTTTCAGGGAGCATAAATGTCAATCCCGTTGTTATACGCCGTATCCTGCAACAGCTTACAAGTGCAGGTCTTATAGAAGTAAAGCGTGGCAAGGGCGGTGGAATAACCGTCAAAAAACCGCTTGATGAAATTTCTTTTTATGACATATACAAAGCGGTTGAATGTGTTGATAACGGTGAGCTTTTCCATTTTCACGATAATCCAAACCCCGAATGTCCCGTTGGAAGGAATATTCATGCTGTTTTAGACGGTGAGTTATCTGATATACAAACCGCAATGGAAATCAGCATGAGGCAGAAAACGATTGCAGATGTAATAAAATCAGCGAAAAAGCGAATTGAGGATGAAAAACAGTAATGAAATATATATCCTCCAACACTCACAGGCATTTCACAAATCCCGTAAGGAAATTATTTCGCCAGAAAAAACGACTTGCCAAAGACAAGTCGTTTTTTCGTGGTATCCCGAACAGGAATCGAACCCGCATCAGCTGAACCGGAATCAGCCGTCTTATCCATTAGACGATCGGGACCTAAATATATTTTACCACAGCTTGCGAAAAAAAGCAAGGGTTAAATATACCTAAGGCTTATAATTTTCTCGGCAATATCGGCAAACGGCACTCCCGCCGAAGTTTTTTCGTCGGCAGGGGTTATGTCCGTTATTCCTCTGCTTCCGAGAAAGCTGTGAAAAACATAGTTTTTGCCTTTGCATTTGCCGTAATAAAGCATAACATGCCCTTTGCATACGATTATATCCGCAGGGCGGCAACAAAGAAATGCCGTTTTGCCTTTTTTAAACGGAACTTCCTTGCATGCGATTTTTGCAATTTTAGAGGAATTTCTCGGCAAAAATACGCCGCAAAGTGAAAAAGCGGCGCAAATAAGCGATGAACAGTCACAACCGCCGAAGCTCTCGCCCCAGTCGTAGGGCATACCTCGCATACGGAGAGAAAGCTGTAAGATATTTTTTCGTGTAAATTTTAAATAACCTTTTGAAACAGTACAGCTTTTCGGAATTTCGGCAGTTTTTGTTTTTACCTTGCCGTCGTCACCTCTAAACGGCAACAAAACGCTGTAAGCGGCGCTGTTTTCGCCCATAAGAGGCAGTCTTGTGCCAAAAGAAAGCGGAATTTTCGATATATTTTCATCTCTTGAAGGGCTTGTAAGAACAAACTTATCGGTTATGCAAACAAAATTGTCCGAGTTTAGAAGCTCAATCGCTTTGCCTCGGCTTATCCACGCTATATCCTGCTCCGCCGCATAGCCCTGCGTATTAACCGAATGAACAAGATAAAAGCCGTTTTTCGGCTTTTCCGAAAGTAAAATCATAATTTCGCCTCTGCGGCAAAGTGTTTCGCAGTTCATATCAAAGCCTTCGGGGGAGTATTTCGGCATTTCCGTCGGCTTCACACGCAAATTCATATCTCTTACCGAGACCGCAAATTTTTTATCAAAGTATTTTTCGGAAGCGAGGTCAATAACCCCTATATTTCGGCTTTGTATTCGCTTGTTTATTTTTTGGGGAGAGGGCAAAGAAAACATTTACATAAGACCTTTCAAAAAAACCTTGATTTAATTTATATTTAGTAGTAAAATATATTATGAATACATTAAAAATATTCTTTTGGGAGGAAATATGATTAAGGTAAAGGATATTGTAAGGCTTGTTGAAACGGCGGCGCCGAGGGAGCTTGCGGAGGATTGGGATAATCCGGGGCTTGCCGTCGGTGATGAAAATATGGAGGTTAAGGCGGTGCTTACCGCTCTTGACTGCGATATGAACGTTGTGCTTGAAGCAGAGAAAAAGGGCTGTAATATGATTGTGACTCACCACCCCCTGCTCTTTCATCCGCTTAGCTTTGTTACGACAGACAGCGAGGTCGGCAGGGTTGTGCTTGCGCTTGCCGAAAGAAAAATTGCGCTTTTCAGCGCACATACAAATCTTGATTGCGCAAAAGGCGGTACAAACGACTTTTTATGTGAAAAACTTGGACTTGGCGGAGTTGAGATATGTAAAAGTATCGGCGAAGGAAACCTTGTGAGAATAGGCATAACCGCAAAAAAAACATTTGCGGAGTTTGCGGCGGAGCTTGCCGCATGTTTTGGCAAAAAATATATAAGATGTGTGGGAGATAAAAATAAAATTATAGAAAAAGTTGGCATATGCAGTGGCGGAGGCGGAGAATATATTCCCGAAGCAGCAGGTCTGTGCGATGTATATGTAACCGGCGACGTTAAGTATCACGCCGCAAGAAGCGCAAAGGAAGCGGGGCTGTGCCTTGCTGTTTTGGAACATTACGAAAGCGAAATATGCGTCAATGAGATTTTTGCAAGAATTTTAAAAGGCATTGAAGTGCCTGTTATAAGCTCCGAGGCAAATACCGATGTAATGTTTGATATATTTTTGGGGAGCGAAAAATAAATGTTTAAAATCCTTTATTCCGATAAGAATATTGCCGTGTGCATAAAGCCGGCAGGCGTAAGCTCGGAGGGCGAGGGTATGCCGCTTATGCTGAAAAATGAGCTTGAAAAGGGCGGCGTAAAAACGGAAGTTTATCCGCTTCACAGGCTTGATGTGCCGGTGGGTGGGGTTATGGTATTTGCGTTAAACAAAGCCGCCGCCGCAGAGCTTTCCGAAAAAATTGCCGCAGGCGAGATGAGAAAGGAGTATCTTGCGGTTGTTCACGGGACGCCCGAAGCGGAAAGCGGAGAATTTGATGATTTGCTTTTTAAAGACTCAAGAAAAAATAAAAGCTTTGTAGTAAAACGTGAACGTAAAGGCGTTAAAAGGGCAAAGCTTGAATATAGCGTTATTGATAAGAAGGAAGGCTTTTCGCTTGTCAAAATTCGCCTTAAAACAGGGCGAAGCCACCAAATACGGGTGCAGTTTTCAAGCCGAAAAATGCCCCTTGTGGGTGACGGAAAATATGGCAGTAAGGATAGCTGCAGCATTGCGCTTTTTTCCTGCGGAATAATTCTGCCTGACGGAAGAAGTTTTTCGTGCCTTCCGGAAGATAAGTTCCCTTGGAACGTTTTTAAACTTAATGTGTAGGAAAAAAGCACCGCTGCGCTGCGGTGCTTTAATTTCATCAATAAGATAGAAAGCGTGAAGCTTACTTCTCCTGTATGCCGTATTTCTTTCTGAATTTCTCAACTCTTCCGCCGGTGTCAACAAGTTTCTGTTTGCCGGTAAAGAAGGGATGGCATTTCGAGCAAATTTCGACACGGATATTCTCTTTTGTTGAACGTGTTTCAATAACCTCGCCGCAAGCGCAAGTTATTGTTGTCGGTTTGTAATCCGGGTGTAATCCTGCTTTCATCTCTTTCACCTCTTTTTCTTACAGCTATATTGCAAAACCATATTCCAGGACTTAGGGCAAATTCCGGAATCCGCCGCTTAATCCGGGTGGGCGGCTTTCGCCGTTTTTCCCGACAGCTTTGTATATTGCTGTTTATTGCGCAATATGTATTTAATATTATAACATAAAAATTCAGAAAAATCAAGTACTTTTTAAAAATTTTTTAAAAATTAAATTTTTACGGCTTTAAACGGCTGAAAAACCGCATTTAAAGCGAAATGGCAGGCGGTTTTATTTCATGGTAACATATACAAATTCAAGCACGACAATAACAGCGGCAAGAAGCGCCACAGCAATTATTCCGTATATATGCCGCATGAGAAAAGAGAATATACAGCATACGCCTATAAGAGCGAGAATACACGCAAGCGCCTGTATGGCGATTTTTAAAAAACAGTTGGGGCGAATTTTTTTAATGAACTGTTTGGGTTTCATGGTTTTTATCCCCCTTTTTACGGTATATACTATATTATTCACGAAAAGGGGAATGTGTGAATGGATTTTTGCTTGATATTCTACACAAATTTATGGGAAAGTTGTAAAATAAAATGACCAAAATAGTTGAACCATATTGAAACCAATGGTATAATGTTAAGTGACAAAACAAAACAGAACCGGAGGTTAGAATA
>CACZWA010000043.1 GCA_902784685.1 uncultured Ruminococcus sp. | reverse complement strand
TTTAGAGTTGCGTGGGCAATGAATATGCCCGAAACGTCGGATATAAGGCTTATAGGTAAAAAATGCGGAATGTTTTTGCCCGAATTAAAGGTTTACAGCGGCGAGGATACCGTTACGGAAATAGAAAAAACTCCGCTTTTGTATGATACGCCTTTTGCGGGTCATATGTATATTGCAGACAACCTCAGAAAGGTGCTTAAAGGAGAGGCAGAGCCGATTATTAAGCCGCAGGAAACGCTTAACGTAACCAAAATAATAGATATGTTTTACAAATCTGCCGAGGAAGGCAGGGAGATTTTTGCCGATGAAATAAAATAAAAGGATAAAATTTGAGCGCAGAAGATTTTCTGCGCTCAAATTTTAGGTTTATGAAAAAACACAAGGAGAGTGTGTTTCATGCACAATATATGGGATTTTTTTATCCTATTACTACTATTGTACCACAAAAAAAGCAATATGTCAACAGATATAAATATTTTTTTACAATTTATCAAAAAAAGGAACTTTTAAAAGATTTTTTTATGTATTTTTACCCAAAAATGTCAACTCCTCTTCCGAAAAAGCTGTTTTGAAAGAGGAGTTTTAACATTTATTCTTTATTATTTGCGGGATAATCGTTTTCAAGTTTTGCACGATAATCTCTCATAAGAAGGTAGGCTTCAAGAGCTCCGGGGCCGCCCGAATCTGAAGGAATAAATCCGGTGCAGTCCATTGCCGACGCTACGGCAAAGTCTGTCAAATCCGGACTTGAATTATAGTATTTTTCAAGCGAATCCTTATTTTTGCTTTTGCTTTTTTTCATGGTTTTTGCCACCTTTCGTCAAATTTTTTACTTGACAGTATTATTTTGAGCCATTCACAAAAAAGTATTCTTTTTATAAAAAAATCTTTTTGTAAAATATGCAAAATAAAACCTCAAAAAAATTATTAAAAATATTCAAAACATACATTGACTTTTTTGCTTATTTGGTTTATAATTTTATATAGAAAAAGGTTTTCTGTTACTGACGGAAAAGGGGAGTACCCTATGGGAGCAGAAAATAATATCCGGCTTTTGGCGTAAAAACGTCAAGTAAGCCTTTGCCGACCGTCTGGGCAGCCCTGTTTTTTACAGACAGGTCTGCCTTTTTTGTTTAACAGGGTTTTATAAATTCAGAAGGGAGAAAAGTACCAATGAAGAAAGTCGGAATAATAATGGGCAGCGACAGCGATTTACCTGTTGCAGAGAAAGCTCTGGGAGTACTTAAAGAATATGGTGTGCCGTATGAAATGCACGTTTTTTCCGCTCACAGAACGCCGATTGAGGCGAGGGATTTTGCGTTAAATGCAAGAGAGCGGGGCTATGGAGTTATAATTGCCGCAGCGGGAAAGGCGGCTCATCTTGCGGGCGCAATAGCCGCGTCAACGACACTTCCGGTTATAGGTTTACCGATAAAATCATCAACACTAAGCGGCATGGACGCTCTTTTATCGACTGTGCAGATGCCTTCGGGGATTCCCGTTGCGACTGTTGCGATTGACGGAGCCGAAAATGCCGCTTTGCTTTCTGTTCAGATACTTGCGGTATCGGATAGTAATTTGGCAGAGAAGCTTGACGCCGCAAGAGTGAAAATGAGAGAAAAAGTGCTTGAAAAAGATAAAGCGGTAGCGGATAAATACAACAACTGAAAAGCAGTAGGAAAGGATTGGTATTAAAATGGAAAAGAAAGAGCAAATGTATGAAGGCAAAGCAAAAAAAGTTTTTGCAACGGACGATGAAAATTACTGCATTGTTTCGTATAAGGACGATGCAACCGCCTTTAACGGACTTAAAAAAGGTACAATAAGAGGCAAGGGCGTTGTAAACAACAAGATGTCAAACTATCTTATGAAACTGCTTGAAAAAGAGGGAGTTCCGACTCATTTTGTCGAAGAACTCAGCGACCGTGAAACGCTTGTAAAAAAGGTATCAATTGTACCGCTTGAGGTTATTGTAAGAAACGTAGCGGCAGGCTCGTTCTCGAAAAGATTCGGCGTGGAGGAAGGCACAAAGCTTCTTTGCCCGACTCTTGAGTATTGCTATAAAGATGACGACCTCGGCGACCCGATGGTAAACGACTATCATATTCTTGCTTGCGGCTGGGCAAGCAGGGAGGAGCTTGACACAATTGCAAAATACACATTTAAAGTTAACGAATGTCTTATAAAATTCTTTAAGAGTATAAATGTTGACCTGATTGATTTTAAAATTGAATTTGGAAAGACGGCGGACGGAAAGATTATTCTTGCTGATGAAATATCACCCGACACTTGCCGCCTTTGGGATGCGGATACGCACGAAAAACTTGATAAGGACCGTTTCCGCAGAGATATGGGCGGTGTAGAACAGGCTTATGAAGAGATGATGAAGAGAATTTTTGGGGGTAACTGATGAATAAGCTTAGAGAGGAATGCGGCGTTTTCGGGATTTTTTCACCCGAAAAAACAGAGCTTGCAAGGTCTGTTTATTACGGACTTTTTGCGCTTCAGCACCGAGGTCAGGAAAGCTGCGGAATAGTCGTAAACGATGACGGACTGTTTCGCTCGTATAAAGACGTTGGGCTTGTAAACGATGTATTCACTGCTAATGTTTTGAACTCGCTCGGAGAGGGAAACATTGCTGTCGGTCATGTTCGTTACGGAACTACGGGAACAGACGGCAGGCTGAACGCTCAGCCGATTGTTGTAAATCATGTAAAGGGAAGAATGGCGCTTGCTCATAACGGAAACCTTACAAATTCGTTTGAGCTTCGCAACGAGCTTGAGCTTGAAGGTTCGATTTTCCATACAACAAGCGACACAGAAGTTATTTCGTATATTATAACAAAGCAGAGACTTAAATCTCCTTCAATAGAACAGGCGGTTAACCGTGCTATGGATATAATAAAAGGCGCATATTCGCTTGTTATTATGTCGCCGTCAAAGCTTATTGCGGCAAGAGATGAAAACGGTTTTAGGCCCCTTTGTTACGGAAAAACCGAGGACGGAAGATATGTGGTTGCTTCCGAAAGCTGTGCGCTTGATGTTGTCGGAGCGGAGTTTGTAAGAGACCTTGAGCCGGGAGAAATACTTGTTTTTACAAAGGACGGAGTTATAAGCATAAAGGACCATTGCGGCAAAGTTAAACAGTCCACCTGTGTTTTTGAGTTCATTTATTTTGCCAGACCTGATTCTGTAATGGACGGTTGCTCGGTACATGAAGCAAGAGTTCGTGCAGGAAGGTTTTTGGCTCAGGAGCATCCTGTTGAAGCGGACGTTGTAATAGGCGTTCCGGATTCGGGGCTTGATGCGGCAATAGGGTATTCGATGGAATCGGGAATACCTTACGAGATTGGCTTTATAAAAAACAAGTATATAGGCAGAACTTTTATTTCACCGGGACAAAAGTCAAGGGAAAACAAGGTTAAAATTAAGCTTAATCCGATAGTGAACGTTGTTAAAGACAAAAGAGTTGTTATGATTGACGACTCAATAGTAAGAGGAACAACAAGCGCAAGAATAGTAAAGCTTCTGCGTGAGGCGGGAGCAAAAGAAGTACATATGCGAGTTTCCGCTCCTGCATTTGTAAATCCATGTTTTTACGGAACGGATATTGATTCAAAGGAAATGCTTGTAGCGCATAATCACTCGCTCAGCGAAATAGAAGAAATTATCGGCGTTGACAGTCTGGGTTATTTAAGCATAGAAAATGTCGTTAAAATTGCGCAGGGGAAAAACTGTAACGGATTTTGTACAGGCTGTTTCGGAACGGAATATCCGACAGCGGTACCGACGGTTGCGAGAAAAAACAGATTTGAAAGGAAAATTTCCGAAAGAGAGGATAAAAACCGATGAAAAGTTTTAGTGACAGTTATAAAAATGCAGGCGTTGATATAACCGCAGGCTATAAGGCTGTTGAACTTATGAAGGGGCATATAAAAAGAACGGCAACAAGCGGTATTGTTTCGGGAATAGGCGGATTCGGCGGACTTTTTAAACCTGACATAGCAGGAATGAAAGAACCTGTGCTTGTAAGCGGAACGGACGGCGTCGGAACAAAGCTTAAAATAGCGTTTATTATGGGGAAGCACGATACTGTCGGAATTGACTGCGTGGCAATGTGTGTAAACGATATAATTTGCTGTGGAGCAAAGCCGCTGTTTTTTCTTGACTATATTGCTCTCGGCAAGAACGTACCTGAAAAAGTTGCAGAAATTGTAAGCGGTGTTGCGGAAGGCTGTGTTCGTTCCGAAGCGGCGCTTATAGGCGGAGAAACTGCCGAAATGCCGGGCTTTTATCCCGAAGATGAATACGACCTTGCAGGTTTTAGCGTAGGTATTGTAGATAAAGAGAAAATTCTCGATAACAGCAAGGTTAAGGCGGGAGACGTTATAATTGCGCTTCCTTCGAGCGGCGTACACTCAAACGGTTTTTCGCTTGTAAGAAAAGTTTTTGATATTGAAAAGCGAGATATAAAAACTCCGCTTGAAGCGCTCGGCGGAAAATCGCTCGGAGAAGCGCTTCTTGAGCCTACAAAAATATATGTTAAACCTATGCTTGCCTTATTTGAAAAAATAAATGTAAAAGCAGTTTCACATATTACGGGCGGCGGTTTTTACGAAAATATTCCGAGAAGTCTGCCAAGTGGCATAAGCGCAAAAATTGAAGAAAAAGCGGTAAAAATTTTGCCGATTTTTGAAATGATACAAAAAGAGGGAAATATTCCGTCAAGAGATATGTTCAATACATATAATATGGGCGTTGGAATGAGCGTGGTTGTGGCGCAAAGCGACGCAGACGCCGCTCTTGAAATTTTAAGAGCAAACGGCGAAAATGCGTATATCGTAGGTGAAACCGTAAGCTCGGAGGAAGGTGTGATTTTATGCTGAAGGCGAGAATTGCGGTGCTTGTATCGGGCGGAGGAACGAACCTTCAGGCACTTATTGACGCACAAAACAGCGGCATAATAAAGCACGGCGAAATTTCGGTTGTGATTTCAAATAATGCCGATGCGTTTGCACTTACCCGCGCCTATAATAGCGGTATTCCACGTGAGGTAGTACCTAAGGCAAAGTTCAATAGTCAGCAGAAATTTGAGAAAGAACTGATAGAGCTTATTGAAAAATATAATATTGATCTTATTGTACTTGCAGGATTTATGTGCATTTTAAGCAAGGATTTCACATCAAGGTTTCCGAAAAGAATTATAAATGTTCATCCGTCGCTTATCCCTGCGTTTTGCGGAAAAGGCTTTTATGGGCTTAAAGTACATGAAGCGGCGCTTAAATACGGAGTAAAAGTTACGGGCGCAACGGTGCATTTTGTTAATGAAATTCCGGACGGTGGCGAAATTATTCTACAGAAGCCGGTTAATATTTGCAGGAGTGATACACCCGAAAGCCTGCAACAAAGAGTAATGAGAATTGCAGAATGGAAAATTCTTCCAAAAGCGGTTGAAATGGTTTCTTTTGATATTGTAAAAGGAAAGAGTATTTGAAAAGTTAAGAAAGGCGGCATAATATGAAAACAGAGACTGTTGAAAAACTCATAGGTGAGAATGTTTATCCCGGCAGAGGAATAATTGTCGGAAAAACTCCTGACGGAAAAAAAGCTGCTACGGCATATTTTATAATGGGCAGAAGCGAAAACAGCCGAAACAGAGTTTTCAAAGAGGAAGGCGAAAACGTAACAATTTATCCCTTTGACGAAAGCAGGGTTGAGGACCCGTCGCTTATAATATATTCGCCGATAAAAGTGTTTGAAAACAAGCTTATTATTACAAACGGCGACCAGACGGACACAATATATAATTTTTACAATGATGGCGGTAGTTTTGAAGCGGCGCTTGAAACACGCTGTTTTGAACCGGACGCTCCAAATTTTACGCCGAGAATAAGTGCGGCGCTTGAATTTGAGGACGGCGACTTTACATATAAAATGAGCATACTTAAAAGTGCGGACGAGGACGGCAACGGTTGCAACAGATTTTGCTTTAATTACACACCGGTATGCGGCATAGGTCATTTTATTCATACTTATATGCACGACGGAAATCCGCTCCCTTCGTTTGAAGGCGAGCCTGAAAAAGTGCAGATTTTGGATAATATAAAGGATTTCGCAGAGCTTGTGTGGAATAATTTAAATGATGAAAATAAAATCTCTCTCTATGTGAGATATGTGGATATTAAAAGCGGAGAAACCGAAAACGTAATATATAATAAGCACACAAAATAAATGAGGAGGCAATCAAATATATAGTATATAAAAAATACTAAGTATTTGAAGAATACATTATGGAACAAAAAGATAAATACATTTCGCCGTTTTCGACAAGATATGCAAGCGATGAAATGCAGTATGTTTTTTCGGAAAATTTTAAATTTAAGACATGGAGAAAGCTTTGGATAGCGCTTGCAAAAGCCGAAAAAGAGCTTGGACTTAATATAACGCAGGAGCAGATTGACGAGCTTGAAAGCCATGCGGAAGATATTAACTACGATGTTGCACAGGAAAGAGAGAAGCTCGTGCGGCACGATGTAATGTCGCACGTTTATGCTTACGGCAAGCAGTGCCCGAAAGCAGAGCCGATAATTCATCTTGGCGCAACCTCGTGCTATGTGGGCGACAACACAGATGTTATAATAATGCGCAGAGCCTCTGAAATTATTCTAAAGAAGGCGGCGCAGGTAATTAAAAACCTTAAAGATTTTGCACTTGAATATAAAGAAATGCCTTGCCTCGCATATACGCATCTCCAGCCTGCGCAGCTCACAACGGTGGGAAAGCGTGCCACACTTTGGATGTATGAGCTTGTTATGGATATTGAGGAGCTTCAGCACAGACTTGACAAGCTTTTGCTTCGTGGAGCTAAAGGTACAACAGGTACGCAGGCAAGCTTTATGGAGCTTTTTGGAGGCGATGAAGAAAAGGTTAAAAAGCTTGAAGCTATTATTGCAAAGAGCATGGGCTTTAAAGGAAGCGTGCCTGTTTCGGGTCAGACCTATTCAAGAAAGGTTGATTCATATTTTCTTTCGGTGCTTTCAGGCTTTGCACAGAGCGCATATAAATTCTCGAACGACCTGCGAATTTTGCAGTCCTTTGAAGAAATGGAAGAGCCGTTTGAAAAAAATCAGATTGGCTCGTCAGCTATGCCGTATAAGCGTAACCCGATGAGAAGCGAGAGAATATCGGCGCTTGCAAAAGCCGAAAAAGAGCTTGGACTTAATATAACGCAGGAGCAGATTGACGAGCTTGAAAGCCATGCGGAGGCAAACAAGAGAGTATCTGTGGCGGAGGCGTTTCTTGCGGTTGACGCCATACTTAATATTTATATAAATGTAACGGCAGGACTTGTTGTGTACGATAAAATAGTTGAAAAAAGAGTTATGGAAAAACTGCCGTTTATGGCGACGGAAAACATTATGATGGAGTCTGTAAAACGTGGAGGAAACCGCCAGGAATTGCACGAAAGACTTCGTACACATTCTCATGCGGCGGCGGCAAAGGTTAAACTTGAAGGCGGCGAAAACGACCTTATTTCACGAATTGCGGCGGATGAGGCTTTTCCGCTTGAGGAAAGCGAAATAAGAAAACACCTTGACCCGAAGCTTTACATAGGCAGATGTCCTTCACAGGTGGACGAGTTTATAGATAGTGTTGCAAACCCCATTCTTGAAAAATATTACAGCGAAGAAATAAAATCGGAACTTAAAGTGTAAAAATTGAAGGAGGAGATTAGAATGAAAGAATTTGAGCTTAAATACGGCTGTAACCCAAACCAGAAACCGTCAAAAATATATATGACGGAAGGAGAACTCCCGATAGAAATATTAAACGGCAAACCGGGCTATATTAATTTTCTCGACGCTTTCAACAGCTGGCAGCTTGTTAAAGAAATAAAAGAAGCTTTAGGTCAGCCTGCGGCAACTTCCTTTAAACACGTCAGCCCGACCTCGGCGGCAATAGGCGTTTCGATGAGTGCGGAGCTTAAAAAAGCCTGCTTTGTTGACGATATTGAAGGGCTTGACGAAAGCCCGATTGCAACGGCATACGCAAGGGCAAGAGGCACAGACAGAATGAGTTCCTACGGCGACTGGATTGCCCTTTCGGATGTGTGCGATAAAACAACGGCGATACTTATAGGGCGTGAAGTATCTGACGGAATTATTGCACCGGGATACACGGACGAAGCCCTTGAAATTCTTAAATCGAAAAGAAAAGGCACATACAATATTGTAAAAATAGACCCGGATTATGTTCCTGAGGAAAAAGAAACGAAACAGGTTTTCGGGATAACCTTTGAACAGGGCAGGAACAATTTTAAAATAAACGAGGAGCTTCTTTCGGAAATTGTTACAAAAAACAAAAATATGCCGCAGGAGGCAAAGCGTGACCTTATAATTGCTCTTATAACGCTTAAATATACGCAGTCAAACTCCGTTTGTTATGCAAAAGACGGACAGGCTATCGGCGTGGGCGCAGGTCAGCAATCGAGAATACATTGCACAAGGCTTGCGGGAAACAAAGCGGACGTTTGGCACCTCAGACAGTGCAGGAAAGTTCTTGAGCTTCCCTTCCTTGACGAAATGAAAAGACCTGACAGAGATAACTGCATAGACGTGTATATTTCGGATGACCCCGAAGAAATTCTTGCGGAAGGCAATTGGCAGAAATATTTCAAGACAAAGCCCGAGCCGCTCACGGCAGAGGAAAAGAAAGAGTATCTTTCGGGAATTACAGGCGTTGCGCTCGGCTCGGACGCTTTTTTCCCGTTTGGAGATAATATAGAGCGTGCAAAGCGAAGCGGTGTAAGCTACATAGCAGAACCGGGCGGCTCAATAAGAGATGACAACGTTATTGAAACCTGCGATAAATACGGTATGGCAATGGCGTTTACTCATATGAGATTATTCCATCATTAATTTTAGAAGGAGAGGAAAGAGATATGAATTTTTTTGAAGAACTTAAAGAATACGACAGCGAGGTTTACGCTTCTTGTGAGCGTGAGCTTAAAAGACAGCAGCATAATATTGAGCTTATAGCTTCTGAAAATATTGTTTCAAAGGCCGTGCTTCTTGCGGCAGGAACGGTTTTAACAAACAAATATGCCGAAGGTTACCCCGGCAAGAGGTATTACGGCGGCTGCGTATATGTTGACGAGGTTGAGGAAATTGCAAGAGAGCGTGCAAAAAAGCTTTTTGGAGCAGAACATGCAAATGTTCAGCCGCATAGCGGTGCAAACGCAAACCTTGCGGTATTTTTTGCATTATTAAATCCGGGCGATACCGTGCTAAGTATGAGCCTTGCTCACGGCGGACATCTTTCGCACGGCTCTCCCGTTAATATTTCGGGAAAATATTTTAATATTGTTCCTTACGGTGTAAGCGACGAAAACGGAAGAATAGACTATGAAAAGATGAGACAGGCGGCGCTTGAGTGCAAACCGAAGCTTATTCTTGCAGGTGCAAGCGCTTATTCAAGAACGATAGACTTTGCAAAGTTCCGTGAGGTTGCAGACGAGGTGGGCGCATATCTTATGGTAGATATGGCGCATATTGCAGGTCTTGTTGCGGCAGGCGTTCATCCGAGCCCCGTGCTGCACGCAGACGTTGTAACAACAACAACGCATAAGACCTTGAGAGGACCGAGAGGCGGACTTATTCTTTGCAAAGAAAAGTATGCAAAACAGATTGACAAAGCGGTTTTCCCGGGAACGCAGGGCGGACCTCTTATGCACATAATTGCGGCAAAGGCGGTTGCCTTTGGTGAAGCCTTAAAGCCTGAATTTAAAGCATATCAGGAGCAGATTGTAAAAAATGCTTCCGTTCTTGCGGAAGGTCTTCTTAACGAGGGCTTTAATATAGTATCGGGCGGAACGGATAACCACCTTATGCTTCTTGACCTTCGTCCGTTCTCGATTACAGGTAAGGAAATGGAACACCGCCTTGATGAGGTACATATTACTGTTAATAAAAATGCAATTCCGGGCGACCCCGAAAGTCCGTTTATCACAAGCGGCATAAGAGTAGGTACTCCTGCCGTTACTACAAGGGGCTTTAAAGAAGAAGAAATGAAGCTTATTGCAAAGTGGATGAAAGCGGTTGCCACAGATTTTGATGGCAGCAAGGATAAGATTACGGACGAAGTTATTGCACTTTGCGAGAAATACCCGATTTATTGATTTTGATTTGCCGATACAGAAAGGCGTGAAAAATATGAACATTATGGTAGTCGGCGGCGGCGGTCGTGAACATGCTATAATAAAAAAGCTTAAAGAAAACAAGAGTATAGATAAAATTTATGCCCTTCCGGGAAACGGCGGCATTGCCGCAGATGCGGAGTGTGTGGACATAGGCGCAAAGGATATAGACAGAATTGTGGATTTTGCCGAACAAAACGGAATTGATTTTGCGGTTGTTGCTCCCGATGACCCACTTGTTTTGGGGGCGGTTGACGCTCTGGAGGGAAAGGGTATAAAGTGCTTTGGACCAAGAAAAAGCGCCGCTATAATAGAAGGCAGTAAGGTTTTTTCTAAAAATCTTATGAAGAAATATAATATTCCGACAGCCGAATACGAGGTTTTTGAAACGGCTGAAAAAGCACTCGAATATCTTAAAACCGCACCTATTCCGACTGTAATAAAGGCGGACGGACTTGCACTCGGCAAAGGAGTTATAATTGCCAACACAAGGGAAGAAGCTTTTTCTGCCGTTGAAACAATAATGGAAGATAAAGTTTTCGGCGCAAGCGGCAACAGCATTGTAATTGAGGAGTTTTTGGAAGGTCCCGAAGTTTCCGTGCTTTCGTTTACGGACGGAAAAACCGTTGTGCCGATGGTTTCCTCAATGGACCACAAAAGGGCAAAAGACGGTGATGAAGGGCTTAACACAGGCGGAATGGGAACAGTTGCGCCAAACCCATACTATACAGATGAGGTTGCAAAAAAATGTATGGATACAATTTTTCTGCCCACAATTAAGGCTATGAATGCAGAGGGCAGAACGTTTAAAGGCTGTCTTTATTTTGGACTGATGATAACGGAAAGAGGACCTAAAGTAATTGAATACAACTGCCGTTTCGGAGACCCTGAAACGCAGGTTGTACTTCCGCTTCTTGAAACGGATTTATTTGAAATTATGCAGGCGGTAGAAAGTGAAACGCTTGAAAATCTTACAATAAAATTTAAAGACGAAAGCGCTTGTTGCGTTGTTGTCGCTTCCGAGGGCTATCCGCAAAAATATGAAACGGGCTATGAAATAACCGTTGATAAAGACTTTGACGCAGAGCTTTACATTGCCGGCGCAAAGTATGACGGTAAAGCTCTTAAAACTGCGGGCGGCAGAGTTTTGGGCGTTACGGCTACGGCGGAAACATTGCAAAAAGCCGTGGAAAAAGCGTATGGTGAAGTGAAAAAAGTACACTTTAAAAACGCATATTACAGAAAAGATATAGGCAAAAAGGCACTTCAGGCACTTAAATAATGATTGGAGAATAACATGGTATATAGAGTTTATGTTGAAAAAAAGGAAGAATACCGTGATGAGGCAAGGTCGCTTAAAAGCGATGTTGTTGCGCTGCTTGGTATAAAAAATCTTAAAAATCTCAGAGTTCTTAACAGATATGACGTTGAAGGAACGGAAAAAGAACTGTTTGATTACGCTGTAAGCACAGTTTTTTCCGAGCCGCAGACGGATAATGTTTTTTATACGCTTCCGCAGGCAGAGAAAAAGTTTGCGACAGAATATCTGCCGGGGCAGTTTGACCAGCGTGCGGATTCGGCGGCGCAGTGTATTCAGCTTATTTCGCAGGGTGAAAGACCGTATATAAGAACGGCAAAGGTGTATCTTTTAGAGGGTGATTTAACCGAAGAAGAAATAAAAAGCATAAAAAAATATGTTATTAACCCTGTTGAAAGCAGAGAAGCTTCTTTTGATTTGCCCGAAACGATTAAGCTTAAATACGACTTGCCGACAAAGGTTGATACGGTCGAAGGCTTCAGAAAAGCGGACGCGGCGGCTCTTAAAGGAATTATAGACAGTATGGGGCTTGCTATGGATATTGACGACATAACTTTTTGCCGTGACTATTTTATAAAAGAAAACAGAGACCCTACGGTTACAGAAATTAAAATGATTGACACCTACTGGTCGGATCATTGCAGACATACCACATTTTTAACGACAATAGACAATATAACCTTTGAGGACAAGCTGCTTCAAAGCGCATATGAGGACTATGTTGATGTGCGCAGACAGTTAGGCCGTACAAAGCCCGTAAATCTTATGGATATTGCGACAATTGCCGTAAAATATCTTAAAGAAAACGGAAAACTCGCTAAGCTTGATGAGTCGGAAGAAATAAATGCCTGTACGGTAAAAATAAAGGTGAATATAGAGGGAAAAGATGAGGACTGGCTGTTGCTTTTCAAAAACGAGACACACAACCACCCTACAGAAATTGAGCCTTTCGGCGGCGCGGCGACCTGCATAGGCGGAGCTATAAGAGACCCGCTTTCGGGCAGGTCGTATGTTTATGCCGCAATGAGAGTTACAGGCGCAGGAAATCCGCTTAAAGCGGTGGAGGAAACATTACCCGGCAAGCTTCCGCAGAGAAAAATTGTTACCACGGCGGCAAACGGATACAGTTCTTACGGCAACCAGATTGGTCTTGCAACCGGTCAGGTTGATGAGATATACCATGACGGCTATATCGCAAAACGAATGGAAATAGGTGCTGTTATTGCGGCGGCGCCTGCCGAAAATGTAAGGCGTGAACGCCCAAATCCAGGGGATATTGTAATTCTTCTCGGCGGCAGAACGGGCAGAGACGGCTGTGGCGGAGCAACAGGCTCATCAAAGTCGCATACGCTTTCTTCGCTTGAAGCTTGCGGTGCGGAAGTTCAGAAGGGTAATGCTCCGGAGGAAAGAAAACTCCAAAGACTGTTCAGAAACAAAGAAGCCGCAAGGCTCATAAAGAGGTGTAATGATTTTGGCGCAGGCGGCGTATCTGTTGCGGTCGGCGAGCTTGCGGACGGACTTGAAATAAACCTTAATGCCGTACCTAAAAAGTATGAAGGGCTTGACGGAACGGAGCTTGCCATAAGCGAATCGCAGGAGAGAATGGCGGTTGTTGTTGAAAAAGAAGATGTTGAAAGGTTTATAGCAATAGCGGAGAGCGAAAACCTTGAAGCCACCGTTGTGGCAGAGGTTAAAGCCGAGCCGAGGCTTGTTATGAACTGGAACGGCACAAATATTGTTGATATATCGAGAGAGTTTTTGGACTCAAACGGTGCGGAAAAACATATAGAAATTGAAACACCGAAAATATGCGGATTTGAGCGTAAAACAGGCGTAAGCTTTACCGAGGAGTATGAAAAGCTTGCGGGCGACCTTAACGTTTGCTCAAAAAGAGGGCTTTCGGAGAGGTTTGACTCCACAATCGGCAGAGGTACGGTGCTTATGCCTTTTGGCGGAAAATATCAGCTCACGCCATCGCAGGCTATGGTGCATAAAATCTCGGCAGAAAAGGCAGTAACCGATACCTGCTCCTTTATGGCATGGGGATATAACCCGTTTATTACGGAGAAAAGTCCGTATCACGGAGCATATCTTGCCGTTGTTGAGTCGGTTTCAAAGCTTATAGCATCGGGCGCAAGTTTTAGTGAAGTTTATCTTACTTTTCAGGAATATTTTGAAAAACCGGGCAAAGACCCAAAGCGTTGGGGTAAGCCACTGGCGGCGCTTCTCGGCACATTTGAAGCCCAGAAAGATTATGAAATAGGAGCTATCGGCGGCAAAGACTCCATGAGCGGAAGCTTTGAGAACATCGATGTTCCGCCGACGCTTGTTTCTTTTGCCGTAACAACGGGAAAAACAAGCGAGGTTGTTTCACCCGAATTTAAAGGTTCAGGGCATAAAGTTGTATGGCTAAGACCTAAATATGATAATTTCGGTTTACCTCTTGCAAAATCGGAAAAAATGTTGTATAATAATGTAAATAATCTCATAAAAGAAGGTAAAGTTCTTGCCTGCTATACTCCGACATACGGCGGAGTTGCCGAAGCCGTTATGAAAATGAGCTTTGGAAATATGGTAGGTTTTGATTACAACGAAAAGCTTTCATTAGAGAATATTTTCGGTTACAGCTACGGCTCGTTTATTGTTGAGCTTGAAAATTCGGCAGAAGTTGAGCTTCAAAGCCCGTATGCCGTGCTTCTCGGAGAAACGACGAACAGCGGAAATATTTCCTTCAAAGGTGAAGCACTTGAGCTTAAAAAGCTTTCGGAAATATACGAAAGTAAGCTTGAGCCTGTTTACAGCTGTAACATTGAGCAAAAGAGCGGAGACCTGCCGAAGATAAGCTATACGGCCGAAGAAAAATATGCTGCGGCGGTAAAAATTGCAAAGCCGAGAGTGCTTATACCGGTGTTCCCCGGTACCAACTGCGAGTATGACACGGCAAAGGCGCTTGAAAAAGCAGGTGCAGAGCCTGAAATTATTGTTATTAAGAATCTCAGCGCAAGGCACACAAAAGAAGCCGTTAAATATTTTGCCGAAAGAATTGCGCAGTCGCAGATTGTCTTTATTCCGGGAGGCTTTTCGGGCGGCGACGAGCCTGACGGCTCGGGCAAATTTATAACCGCTTTTTTCAGAAACGGCGAAATAAAAGAGCAAATTCACGAGCTTTTAAAAAACCGTGACGGGCTTATGGGCGGCATATGCAACGGTTTTCAGGCGCTTATTAAGCTGGGGCTTGCATCAAGCGGAGAGATTACCGACCCAGACGAAAACTCACCGACGCTTACCTTTAACACGATTGGCAGACATCAGTCGAAAATTGTGAGAACGGTAGTTTCGTCGAATAAATCGCCGTGGCTTATGAACGTTAAACCGGGAGAAATTTATTCCGTGCCGATTTCACACGGAGAGGGAAGATTTGTCGCACCCGAAAACGTGCTTCACGAGCTTGCGAAAAGCGGACAGATTTTTTCACAGTATGTCGATTTTTCGGGCAATCCGACGAGCGATATTGCCTTTAACCCGAATAATTCTTCTTATGCGGTGGAAGGCATAGTTTCGCCTGACGGCAGAGTTTTCGGTAAAATGGGGCATAGCGAGAGATACGAAGAAGGACTTTACAAAAATGTAGAAGGAAATTACGATATGGGACTTTTTGAGTCCGCGGTTAAATATTATAAATAAGAGAAGGGAGCAATAATATGGCTTTTTTTTACGAAGAAGTTTCACGCACATTTAACGAATATCTTCTTGTTCCGGGGTATTCCTCATCGGAGTGCATACCGGCAAATGTCAGCCTTAAAACGCCGCTTGTAAAATATAAAAAAGGTGAAAAACCTGCAATTGAAATGAACATACCGATGGTTTCGGCTATTATGCAGTCGGTTTCGGGAGATAAGCTTGCGGTTGCGCTTGCAAAAGAGGGCGGAGTATCGTTTATTTACGGCTCGCAGTCGATAGAAAACGAGGCGGCAATGGTAGCCAAGGTTAAGAGCTATAAGGCAGGCTTTGTAAAAAGTCTTTGCAATTTAAGACCCGACAGCACTCTTTCGGAGGTGCTTGAATTAAAGGAAAAAACAGGTCACTCGACCGTTTCGATAACAGAGGACGGCACAGCAAGCGGTAAGCTTCTCGGCATAGTTACAAGCCGTGATTACAGAGTAAGCCGTATGGATAAATCCACAAAGGTTGAAAACTTTATGACGCCGCTTGACAAGCTTGTTTACGCAAAAGAGGGCATAACTTTAAGCGAAGCAAACGATATAATCTGGGAGCATAAGCTCAACTCGCTTCCGATTGTCAGCAAGGACGGAAAGCTTTGCTATTTTGTATTCCGTAAGGACTATGACGAACATAAAAATAATCCCAACGACCTTCTTGACAGTCAGAAACGCTATATTGTCGGCGCAGGTATAAATACCCGTGACTATGCGGAGCGTGTTCCCGCGCTTGTTGAAGCCGGAGCGGACGTGCTTTGTATCGACTCATCGGAAGGCTTTTCGCAGTGGCAGAAAAATACGATTGATTTTATAAGAGAAAAGTACGGAGACAGCGTTAAAGTCGGCGCAGGAAACGTGGTTGACCGTGACGGTTTTAATTACCTTGCGGATTGCGGCGCAGACTTTGTTAAAGTCGGTATAGGCGGCGGCTCAATATGTATAACAAGAGAGACAAAGGGTATAGGCAGAGGTCAGGCAACGGCGCTTATTGACGTTTGCAAAGCGAGAGATGAATAT
>CACZWA010000042.1 GCA_902784685.1 uncultured Ruminococcus sp. | reverse complement strand
AAAGTACGCCGACGAGTTTTAAAGGACGAAATATACCTTCGCTTCTCAGCCTCTGCTCAGCTTAATGACTTTGTCATTAAGCTGAAAGGGCAATTTTATTGCCCTTTTTGTCATTTTGTCATATTTTTGTTAAAATTGCATATTTATTATTTTAAAAAAATATGGTAGAATAAATACATAAACATAAAGGAGCTTTACCTATATGAAAACTGTGCTTAAAGATTATTCACTTGCGGTTGCAGGCTTCAAATTCACGGAGCTTAACATTCTGTCCGCAGGAACGCAGGAATGCGAGCCATGCTACAAATACGGTCCTGCTGTACGAAACCATTATATTATTCACTATATTTTACAAGGAAAAGGGATTTTGCGTTTTGACAGAAAAACCTATCCCATAAAATCGGGTCAGGCTTTTTTGATAGAGCCCGGCTGCGTTACATACTATGAAGCGGATAGCGAAAAACCATGGGAATATGTCTGGATTGGTTTTGACGGAAGCTATGTAAAGGGGCTTCTCGATACTGCGGATTTATCTCAATATAATCCCGTATTCCCCGCAAAATTTGATTCAAAGCTTAACAATATTTTTACAAATCTGCGTAACTATATAAAAGACAACACTCTTGACGAAATGTACGCACTCGGCAGTCTTGTGCAGATTTTTTCACGGCTCGCCGATTTTAATTCACATATAAACAGTATTTATCCCAAACGCACAATTTACGTTAAACGTGCGCTCGACTACATACAAAACAATCTGCATTTCCCAATCAGCGTGGAAGAACTTGCAAAATTGCTCAGGCTCGACAGAAAATATTTTTGTGCCATTTTTAAAGAAGAAACAGGAGTTACGCCGATGCAATATATTATCTCGCACAAAGTTAGCCGAGCAAGCGAGCTTCTTACTGACAGCTCTTTTTCTGTGGGTGAAATTGCACGCTCGGTAGGTTATGAAGATTTATTCACTTTTTCAAGAATGTTTAAAGGTCAAACCGGTCTTTCGCCGAGTCAGTTCCGAAGTACGGCGAAAAACCGATAGAAATGTCGGCAAAAACATTATCAAAATAAAAGAGGCGGTATAGTTTTGTACTATATCGCCTTCATCATTCAGTCTTTTTTTCTTACAACATAAGTTCCCGCAATTACGTCGTGCAGACACCTTCCGTTACCGAAAACAGGTAAAAACAAGGTTATCGCCGACAAAAGCTTAGCCGCAAGTCTGATTGTTGCCTTACCGAAGGTTATTTCTTTTCCGTTTCTGTCAACAACCATTATACCGAAAATATTTTTTCCCATAGTTCCGCCGTTTGTTCCCGACTCTGCAAGAGCAAAGTAAAGCCACAAACATAAAAATACCGCAAGAACCATAAATATTTTAATTTTGCCTCTGATTCCAAATATCAGAGCTATAATTCCACAAAGCCCAATAAGCATAAACAGACATATAACGCAATCCGCCATACAAGCAAAAAGCCGTCTTGCGGTTGTTCCGCTTTTATCAGCTTTTCGTGAAGCGACAGCTCTTATGGGAGCAGGTTCTTTTTCTACCGCTTTTTTCTCAACAGGCTTTACTTCTGCCTTATTTTCTTCGGGCTTACCTATTTCGGGCTGATTTGCCCCCTTATCAACGAACAGAAGAATTACCGATTCGGGGTCATTTACGCCCGTACCGATTAAAATCTGCATATCGTTTACAAGCTTGATTTTATCGTATATTTTACCCTTTACACTAAGCTTATTAAGGCTTCCGCTATCCGTCATTTCAACACTACCCTTATTATAACGGATAACCGCATGCTGCCTTGAAACAGTATTTTGCGGAATACATATATCGTTTGTTTCTCTGCGTCCGATTGTTATCGGCACACCTTCAAAGAAACCCGGAAACTCATCAAGATATATCTTTTTATGAAGTCGTCCGCCTATGTAAATTCCGAGCAAATATCTCATAAAATCACCCTAAATTCCTTTAAAGTTTAAAAATATTTCTGTGTTTGTTTATATATATTGCAAGCGGCAAACCTAAAATATAGCAAACTGCGGCTTCACCGGCTGCCACAGTAAGCATATTGTAAAGCATTACCGTCATAAAGCCTGTGCTTGGCTGTTCGTAGAAAAAAGTAATCATCCAACCGACAATCAAGCCGTTTGAAATAACCGCAGGAAGCACTGCAAGTGCCTTTGCTTTATTTCTTAACAGATAGCTGCAAAGTGCCGCCAAAAAAGAAGCAAGCGTTCCGAAAACCATATCGGGCGCACCGATAGGACTGATAATGTTAGACACCAGACAGCCTATTGTAAGACCGGGGATTGCAAGAGGAGTAAAAATCGGCAATACCGTCATAACCTCCGACACCCTGAACTGTATGGGTCCGTATGCAATCGCATTAAGTCCGGGCATAAGCGTCATGGCAGCATATATTGCTGCAATAACGGCAATTTTTGTGATACTTTTTGTTGTTAGTTTCATAAAATTTTTATCCTTTCGTGTTTTAATTTAGGTCAGGTAATTGCGACTGACCGTGAAAGATTTCTCTTTCTGATATATTATACAACATTTTCCGCAAAAAGTAAAGCCTTTTCGCTATTTTTATTTTATTAACTGACTATTTTTTTGTTGACAAAAAACTTTTTTTATTGTATAATTATTTTAAGAACAAAAAGGAGGCTGTCAATATGAGAATAACGCAGGAATGTGACTATGCAATAAGAATTATGGTTGCTCTTGCAGGTCTTGAAAACGGAAAAATTCTTGACGCTTCCGCAATATCAAGCGAACAGAATATTCCCTCACGTTTTGCGGTAAAAATTCTGCGCAAGCTTGTTCTTTCAAAGCTTGTAAGCTCCAAAAAAGGTGCAAACGGCGGATATATGCTGGGACGAAGCGCAAATCAAATTACGCTTCTTAATATTGTCGAAACAATCGACGGTCCGATAGCCGTCAACCGCTGTGTCGGCAGTGACAGCAGTTGTAATACCGCTGCCTGCTCTGTTCACAAAATAATGCTTGATATAAACAGCCATATAACCGAAAAGCTTCAAAGCATAACCTTAAAGGATTTATGCTGAAAATATATAAAGAAAGAGGTAATTTAAAATGAAGAAATTTGTCTGTCCGGTTTGCGGATATGTTCACGAAGGAAACGAACCCCCCGAAAAATGCCCCCAATGCGGCGTTGACGGAAGTAAGTTTACAGAGGCAACAGGCGGAAAGCTTGAATTTGCCTGCGAGCACGTTATAGGAGTAGGCGCTAAAGATAAAATAGACGCTGAAATTTACGAAGGTCTTAAATCAAACTTCGAGGGTGAATGTTCAGAGGTTGGCATGTATATTGCAATGGCACGTCAGGCTACCCGTGAGGGCTATCCCGAAGTCGGCGAGTTCTACATGAGAGCCGCATTTGAAGAGGCTGAGCATGCCGCGAAATTTGCCGAACTTCTCGGTGAGGTTGTTACTCCCTCCACAAAGAAAAATCTTGAGCTTAGAGCTGAAGCGGAGTGTGGTGCAACAGCAGGTAAGCTTGCACTTGCAAAGCGTGCAAAAGAGCTTGGTTATGACGCTATTCATGATACTGTTCATGAAATGGCAAAGGACGAGGCAAGACACGGAAAAGGCTTTGAAGGTATGCTTAACAGATATTTTGCCGCAGAGCTTTTAAAAGAAGATTTAAAGGAAAAAGTTGATGGTATTGCCAAAAAACTTGGACTTTAAATAAAAAATAAATAACAGGAGATGTTTTTATGCACTATTACTTTGATGTAATCAAAAAGTACGCACAGTTTTCAGGCAGAGCACGCAGAAAAGAATATTGGATGTTCGCTTTAATAACATTCATAATAGCCTGTATAATCAGCGCAATCGATAAAGCAGCAGGCTTTAATATCGCTGTAGGTAAAGGGGAAATCGGTATTTTAAGCCTTATATACGCTTTGGCATTGTTTCTTCCATCTTTGGCAGTTTCCGTTCGCAGACTTCATGATATTAATAAGTCCGGATGGTTTCTTCTTTTAGATCTTATTCCGGTTGTTGGCTCTATTATTCTTCTTGTTTTCAATTGCACATCAGGAACAATAGGCGAAAACAATTACGGAGCTGATCCCAAAGCACAAAACTAATAATCTTTGTACATAGTTTAACAGCACCTCATTTTGAGGTGCTGTTTCTCTATACAAAAATTAACCTTCCTGATGAGCCTTTATGTACTCTTTAAATTCTTCATTTTGTTCGGGATATGCCGAAAGCATTGGTTCTACATCAATGCCTTTTTTACGGTCGTAATAGTTCTTTGTTACCTTTACAACCTGACCGCTAAGTACTACAAGACATATAAGATTAGGTATTGCCATAAGACCGTTTGCAGTATCGGAAAGCGCCCACGCAAGGTCACTCTCGATAACAGCGGAGGCAACTATTAAAAGCACATAAATAATCTTAAATACAAGGACGGCAATTGCCTGTCCTTTTTCGCCAAGCCATTGGAAGAAAAACTCTGTTGCTTTTTCGCCGTAATACGACCATGCAAGAATTGTCGTAAAGGCAAACAGCGGAAGTATAATCGAAAATGCAACAACCCCAAACACACCGAGATTATTCATAAATGCCGAAAGGACAGCAGATGAGTCTACAACTTCAGCAGTAAGTGTAAGTCCGCCGTTTCCGTCAGAATATGCTGTAAGAATCATAAGGGCGGCCAAGGTACAAATAATAAACGTATCAAAAAACACTTCAAAAATACCCCAAAGTCCCTGCTTAACAGGCTCCCTTGTTTCCGATGCCGAATGTGCAATTACCGATGAGCCAAGACCTGCCTCATTTGAAAATACACCTCTTGCCATACCTTTTCTTATAACCTGCGAAAATGCGTAACCAAATATACCGCCTGCCGCAGCACGGTATCCGAATGCGTATTTAAAAATCATAGCAAACGCAGCCGGTACTGCCGTAACATGCATAAGAATAATAATAAGCGCCAGTGTAATAAAGAGAACGGACATAAACGGTACAAGAATTGATGCAACTCTGCCTATTCGCTTAATTCCGCCTATTATAACAAGAGCCGTTACGATTGCAACTATAATACCGATTACAAGCTTTACAGTTGTCATATTATTAAAATTAAACGCCATATTAAGAGAATCTGCAACCGTACCTGATATTTTATTTGTCTGAACACCACTCATACCTATTGCGGCAAACAAACAGAAAGCGGCTGCAACATAACCGAGCCATTTCCATTTCATACCGTTAGCTATATAATAAAACGCACCGCCCGAAAACTCACCGTTTTTGTTTCTCTTACGGTAGTAAAGTCCAAGCAGATTTTCCGAATAGTTTGTTACCATACCGAAAAACGCCGAAACCCACATCCAAAATACCGCACCCGGTCCGCCTGTAATTATAGCCGAGGTAACACCTATGATATTACCGGTTCCGACTGTACCTGAAATTGCGGCCGCAAAAGCTTCAAACTGCGATACACCTTTTGAGTCTTTATTTTTTTCTTTCTTGCCGCTCATACCTTTTATTGTTTTGCCGATTGTTGACGAAAAAGAATCGCCAAATTTTCTGAGCTGCAAAAACTTTGAGCGAATGGACAAAAGAAGACCTGTACCTAAAATAAGCACAATTGCCGGCCAACCCCAAACAATATCGTTAAGGACGGCGTTACCGTTTCCAATAGCATTAATAATGCTGCTCCACATAAAAATTCCTCCTAAAAATTTGCTTTTGCTCTCTTTTATAAAGAGTGAAAATGCAAGCTGCACAGCAAAAAATCCAAACAACAGAAAAAGAGCCAAACATAAGTTTGACTCCAAAGAAAGTATAGACAAAAAGATAAAATTCACCCATTTGCCTGACTCCATCCTTTTGCCTGAGAGATTAAGCGAAATATCGCCTTGCACCTTCGGCACCCATTAAATGGACTTCTCTGGAGTGCTATCGGAATACAGTCCTATATACCTGAGAGTGTTACTCCTTCGGCGGCTTACGCACTTTCCTGCATTCGTCATATAGCATTTTACTGCCTTTTATTATACCACATTTTTTATGATATTGCAATAGTTTTTTTAATTTTTTTGTAAAAAAAGAGAGCCTATAATGAATATGAATTTCACGGAACTATTTGCAAATGTATAGCAAAATAGTTCCGAATATTCATATTATCACAGTCTCTAAATCTTTTTTTTTTGCAATCAAGCCTTAAACAAGCTCAATAATCGCCATAGGCGCTGCATCTCCACGTCTGATATTGGTTTTTATAATTCTTGTGTAGCCGCCGTTTCTGTCCTCGTACTTAGGTGCGATTTCGTCAAACAACTTAACAACGACATCTCTTTTAAGAATAAAACCATAAGCCTGACGCTTTGCGTGCAATGTATTTTCTTTACCAAGCGTAATCATTTTTTCAGCAAGGCTACGAACTTCCTTTGCTTTAAGCTCGGTTGTCTCAATTTTTCCGTTCTCCAAAAGCGCTGTTGTGAGATTTCTGAGCATCATCATTCTATGCGCTGTCGGGCGTCCTAATTTTCTTGTTCCGGGCATATTCTTAACCATCCTTTCTTGAGCGTTTACGAGTGCAGATTTTATAAATCGCACTCATTCCGGAAAGTCTCCGGTTTAAACTCCTGTTTATTCATCTTCTTTTCTAAGGCCTAATCCAAGTGTATTTATCTTGCCGATAACCTCATCAAGAGACTTTCTTCCAAGGTTTCTGACCTTAATCATATCTTCCTCGGTTCTTCCGATAAGATCCTCTACCGTGTTAATTCCGGCACGTTTAAGACAATTATAAGCACGAACTGACAAATCAAGTTCTTCAATTGTCATTTCAAGCACTTTATCGTGCTTACTCTCACCGGGCTCTATAACAATCTCGGTGTTTTTAGCGTTATCGGAAAGCTCAATGAAGAATTTAAGATAATCACTGAGTATTTTTGCGCTTATACTTACTGCTTCGTCGGGCGATAAAATACCGTTTGTCCACACCTCAATTGTAAGCTTATCATAATCTGTTATCTGACCTACACGAGTGTTTTCAACAACGTAATTAACCTTTCTTACAGGAGTATAAATTGAATCAATATTTATTGTTCCAATATTTGAGCCTTTATCCTTGTTCTTTTCGGCAGGTGCATAACCACGGCCTCTGCTTATGGATATATCCATATAGAGTCTGCCTTCGGGACCAAGAGTCGCAATATGAAGGTCGGGGTTTAAAATTTCAACGTCTGCGTCAACTTTAATATCCCCTGCTGTAACCTCACCCTCGCCTACCGCATCAATACGAAGGTTTTTCGGGCTATCGCCGTGAAGCTTTATAATAAGCTGCTTCATATTGAGAACGATTTCGGTTACATCTTCTTTTACGCCTTCCATTTTTGAAATTTCATGCTGTACACCTTCAATTCTTATAGATGTTACAGCCGTACCTTCAAGCGAAGAAAGCATAATTCTGCGAAGTGAGTTTCCGAGTGTTATCCCGTATCCTCTTTCAAGAGGCTCAATAACGAACTTTCCGTATGTTCCGTCAGAACCGACTTCTACTCTTTCTATACGCGGTTTTTCTATCTCGATCATACTAAAACCCTCCTTATTTATTCTTTAATCTTCACTCAATCTATGAGGGTACTGTTTAAATTTTACTTAGAATACAACTCGACGATAAGGTGTTCCTCAACATCATAGTCGATATCCTCTCTTGTTGCCAAAGCAAGAACTTTACCGGTGAGTGCTTCTCTATCCATAGAAAGCCACTTCGGAACAACTCTGCTTGCATTTGTCTCTACAATTTCTTTAATTCTTACAGAGTTTTTGCTCTTGTCTCTTACCGATATTTCATCATCGGGTTTTACGAGATATGACGGGATATCAAGCTTCTTACCGTTAACTTTGATATGTCCGTGATTGATAAGATGTCTTGCTTCACGTCTTGTATTTGCAAGACCGAGTCTGTAAACAACATTATCAAGTCTTGATTCAAGAATCTGAAGAAGCATTTCACCTGTTATGCCCTGTCTTTTTGTAGCCATTACATAGTATTTACGGAACGGCTTTTCAAGGACACCGTATATAAACTTAACTTTCTGTTTTTCATTAAGCTGCAAGCCGTATTCCGACTGCTTTCTTCTACCCTGACCGGGATTTCTGTTAGACGACTTATTAACGCCCATTGTCGGCGGATTTATGCCAAGCGTTCTGCATCTCTTTAAGATGGGTTGTCTGTTTACTGCCATTGTGCGTTTCCTCCTTTACAACTTAATTAAACTCTTCTGCGTTTCGGCGGACGGCATCCGTTATGAGGAATCGGAGTAGTATCTTTAATCATACTAACTTCAAGACCTGCTGTCTGAAGCGCTCTTATAGCTGCTTCTCTGCCTGCTCCCGGGCCTTTTACATAAACCTCAACGGTTTTAAGACCATGTTCCATAGCAGCTTTTGCTGCTGTTTCTGCTGCCGACTGCGCCGCAAAAGGAGTACTTTTCTTAGAACCTCTGAAACCAAGTCCTCCGGCACTTGCCCACGACAAAGCATTACCTGCAGTGTCGGTAATTGTTACAATGGTATTGTTAAAGGTTGAGCGGATATGTGCTGCACCTTTATCAATGTTCTTCTTTTCACGACGTTTTCTTCCGGCTTTCTTAGTTGCAACTTTTGCCATTTATCCTCTCACTCCCTTATTTCTTTTTACCGGCAATAGCTCTTGCTTTGCCTTTTCTTGTTCTTGCATTTGTCTTTGTTCTCTGACCTCTTACCGGTAAGCCTTTTCTGTGTCTTACGCCACGGTAACAGCCTATCTCCTGAAGTCTTTTAATGTTAAGGGCAGTTTCACGTCTTAAATCACCCTCAACATGATATTCTTTATCAATAATATCTCTGAGTTTGCCTACTTCTTCCTCTGTCAAATCCTTAACTCTTGTATCGGGGTTTATTCCGGTATCTTTAAGGATTTTGTTGGCACTCGGTACACCTATACCGAAAATATAAGTAAGACCTATTTCTACACGTTTTTCTCTTGGTAAATCGACACCTGCGATTCTTGCCATTAATTCG
>CACZWA010000041.1 GCA_902784685.1 uncultured Ruminococcus sp. | reverse complement strand
CGAACCTATGACCCTCTGCTTGTAAGGCAGATGCTCTCCCAGCTGAGCTATGCGCCCACATTGCTTCCGTCCTTTCCGTGCAACAGTATATATTATACAATACTTTTAACCTTTTGTCAAGGGTTTTTTTTAATTTTTTTAAAAAATTTTTAACTTTTTTTGTATATATAGCGAAAAAGGCGGCATAACGCCTTTTTCGCTATATTCATATACATATTTTATTTTACTGTAAGCACAACTTTTCCGACATTTTCGCCTCTCTGTAAAATCGCATGAGCTTCTTCAGCCTGTGTAATCGGCAAAGTTTTATAAATTGTCGGCTTAACTTTGCCTTCCTCAATCTTCGGAAATACATCTCTTACAAGGCTTGCAAGAATTTGCGCTTTTACCTCAGGCGCTCTTGAACGAAGCGTGCTTCCGATTATTCTCACATTTCTAACATAAATGTTTTTAAGGTCTATCTCCGTTTTTGTTCCGGCAAGTGCGGCAATCATTATCCAGCGTGCGCCGTGAGTAAGATACGGCAAACATTCGCCCATATACTCTCCGCCGAGGCAGTCTATTGCAACATCTACGCCATAACCTGCCTCAAGCTCTCTTTTAAGCACATCTGCTGTTTTTTCTCTTGCCATATTTATTACGACATCAGCTTTGAGATGCGCAATCGACTTTTCAACCTCATCATTTAAAACAGAGGTTATCACTCTTACTCCAAACGCTTTTGCCATAGGAATAATTACACTTGCAAGTCCGCTTGCGCCTGCGTGCATAAGAAGTGTGTTTCCTTCTTTTATGCCGCCTTCAATAAACAAATTTAAATAAGCCGTAGCAAATGCTTCGGGTATTGCTGCCGCTTCAACCATCGAGCAGTTTTTCGGCACAGGCATAAGCATATCGTATTTTACGGCAACATATTCGGCATAACCTCCGCCACCCAAAAGGGCGCATACTTTATCGCCTATTTTAAAGCTTGATTTTGCTTTTGCCTCATCGCCCATCTCAACAATTACACCTGCAATTTCAAGTCCCATCCATTCGGGACATCTCGTCTGCCCGGCACAGGGTCTGCCGCAATAATCGGCACTGCGCCTGCGGCTTTAAGAAGTCTTACTGCAAGCTGACCCAAAAGTCCGAGACCCATAACCATGGCGGATTCTCCTATTTCAAGTCTTGTTTTTCTTATTGCCGCCATAGGAAATGTTGCAATAAAGCTTATTGCCGCCTCCTGCATTGAAATGCTATCATCGGTAATTTTTACAACGTTTTCCTCGGGAACTGTATTGTAACGCTTATGCTTTCCCCAATATACTATAACTCTGTCGCCTATCTCAACGCTTGTGACATTTTTCCCTTTTTCCGTAACATATCCCGAACTGCTGTATCCGAGCATCCTCGGAAAAGTTGCGTCAGGAGCGGCACTTCCCGCAATATTCGGGTCGCCTGTAATATTTGCTTTTTCGGTACCGCAGCTCACAGTGCTGAACTCGGTTTTTACCACAACCTCGTTGTCATTCGGTTTGCAATATTCTACATCAAGCAGTTCTGCGGTATTCGGCTTTGTGAATACTATTTGTTTGTTTTCCACTTTTTTCAACTCCTTCTTCTGTATTATAAAACATTGACAAGTGCATTTCAATATGTTATACTATTAAAAAACGACACTATTCTATTATTTGCAAGCGAAAGGAAACGTGTAATGAATTTCTTTGTCAACAAATGCAGTATAAATAAATACACCGCAATGAACAGGCGCACGGTAGGACACTGTATAAGCTTCTTAGACCCATGTATAGGCTATACAACAAAAGGCAGAGCGGAGTTTCTTTACGACGGCAAAACAATTTTTGCCGGCACGGGAGACCTTATATACATCGCCCCCGAAACACGATACTATTCTCTTTGGCTCGGCGAACCCGAAATCGAATTTTACTCTTTTTCCTATAATCTCACAAATATATCGGAGCTTATGCAGTATCGCTTTCAGGTTATAAAGGATTTTCCTCAAAAATATCTGGATAATGTATATAATGCAAAAGACGGCGATTTTTTTGAGCTTATGGCTGATTTTAATTTGTTGCTTTCAAAAATATATTCTTCTCTCACAAAAACCTCGTATCACCCAAAATATATAAAAATAAAGCCTGCAATTGAGTATATTGAAGAAAATTACAGTAAAAATTTCTCAATAAACTTTCTTGCAGACCTCTGCCACTACAGCGAACCGAGATTTTTCTCACTTTTCAAAGAGATAAACGGCGTAAGTCCGATTACCTATAAGCACAATATTATGATACAGCACGCACTGGATTTGCTCGTGAAAACCGATATTTCAATCGAAGAAATAGGTTTAACCGTCGGCTTTACGTCACCTGCATATTTCCGAAAAGTTTTTTTGAAGCATACCGGCAAAACGCCAAAGCTTATACGCCGAAATTCAGGACTTATTACAACCTCTTTTTAACGTAAAACGGTGCTATTCTTCTATAAGATTTATGCGGCTTACCGAAACCTCAAAAGCGGTTTTTGCAACTGTTTCGCCGCCTTCAAGCTTTTTCTGATATTCTCTGCTTTGCATTCTGCCCCATATTTCAACGTTATCGCCGACATTTAGTTTTGACGAATATTTTGCATTTCTGCCCCAAGCTATGCACGGTATGTAGTCGGACTTGCCATAGGAGCGGTTAACTGCCACGAGCAAATCCGTTATTTCCCTGCCGAAAGGCGTTGTACGATAAACAGGCTCTTTGCATATAAAGCCGTTCAAATGAAGATGGTTGGGTTTTATATCCTCCGAAAAGATGCTTGCCGCTTTTAATTCAATTTCCTTTGCAAAAAGCACAAGAATAAGCTTGTTGCCGTTGCCGCTGTAATTGTTATATGAACGGAACTGTCCGTGAACTTCGTAAATATCACCGATATCAATGCTGTTTATATCTAAAAGCTTTTCGGAAAGCATAATATTCACTTTGTCGCTGTTTTCGCTGAGTCTCGGCACTTCAAGCTCAAGTATGTAAAAATTCTCATCATAATGATTATGACTGAAAACAGGATAGCTCACAGCCTTTCCTATTACAGACGCCTCATTATTATTTATAATTTCCCCCATTTTTGTAACCTTCCCTTTCCTATAATAACCTAATAAGCTGACTGCTCGCCGTTTTTATCAACTGTAAAATCACTATGATATATCAGGTCTCCGACACGCACAAATTCATATCCCTTCTCTTTAAGCTTCGGAATTAAACTTTTAAGCGCAGCGACAGTATTTTTCGCTCCGTTATGAAACAGCATTATTGAGCCGTTTTTCACGTTGCCGTTTACTCTTGCGCTTATTTCCTCGGTTGATAAATCCTTCCAATCGAGGCTGTCTACATCCCATTGTATAACAAGGTAACCTGCGTCCTGTGCAAGTGACACAACGTCCTCGTTATAGTCGCCGTAGGGCGCTCTGAACAGTTTTTTTGACTCCCCTGTCACATTTTTTATTTTCTCCTCGCAGTCATTCATTTCTTTTAACATTTGTTCTTTTGAGAGCTGACTCATATGCAAATGCGTATCGGAATGGTTAAGCACCTCATGGCCGCTGTCGTGAAAGCGTTTAACGGTTTCGGGGTATCTGTCAATAAATCCGCCCACAACAAAAAAGCTTGCTTTTACGCCGTTTTCGTCAAGAACAGCCATAAGCTCGTCGGTATCGGCATCGTCCCAAGCGGCGTCAAAGGTAAGTGCTATCTTTTTTTCATCGGTGTTAACACGGTATATCGGGACGCTTGAAGGAACTCCTGCGTTTGTAATAACCGACTCGCTCATCGTTCCGACAGTAAACATACCTACAAGCACTAAAATTACGAGTCCGTAAATAATAACGGTATCTTTAGACAACACAAAAATTTTCAACATACCCACATCCTTTTTCTTAAATTAGCTGACTGTACTATCTTATTCACGAAAAATCTCAATAATACCAAAAAAATTTGTTTTAACAGAAAAAGCACAGACGAGCTTATCTCACCTGTGCTTTTTTGTTCAACAATCATTTAATTTTTTTCCAATGCTGCTTTAACAAACCCTTTAAAAAGCGGATGCGGCTTGTTTGGCCTTGATTTAAATTCGGGATGAAACTGAACGCCTACAAAAAATTTATTTTGCGGCAATTCAACGGTTTCAACAATTTTTTCATCCGGGGAAGTTCCGCTTATGCAAAGACCGTTTGAAACAAATAAATCTTTATATTTGTTATTAAATTCATACCTGTGGCGATGACGCTCGTAAATCAAATCGGACTTATAACACTCCGCCATTTTTGTACCCTTTTGTATTTTGCAGGGATATGCGCCAAGACGGAGAGTTCCTCCTTTTTGTCTGTCCTCATACTGGTCCTCCATAAAGTCTATGACCTTATTTTTCGTCTGTTCAAATTCTCCCGATGACGCGTCTGAAATCCCACATACATTTCTTGCAAACTCAATAACCGCAATTTGCATACCAAGACAAATGCCAAGATACGGTATATCATTTTCACGAGCGTATTTGCAGGCGGAAATCTTTCCTTCTATGCCCCTATTTCCAAAACCGCCCGGAATAATAATTCCGTTGCAATCTTTAAGAATGTCTTGTGCATTTTCGTCTGTCACCGTCTCGCTGTCAATCCATTTTATGTCGATTTTTGCGCCGTAATCATAACCTGCGTGTCTTAATGCTTCCGCAACCGACAAATATGCGTCATGCAGGCTTACATATTTTCCAACAAGTCCGATTTTCACAGTCTTATTCCTGCTTGCAATCTTCCTTAGCATATCGCTCCATTCAGTCAAATCAAGCGGAGAAGCGTCTATATTCAGTTCACGGCAAACAATTTCCGAAAAGTTGTGCTTTTCAAGCATTATCGGCGCTTCATATAACACCGGCACAGTCAGATTTTCTATTACACAATCGGGTTTTACATTGCAAAAAAGAGCAATTTTATCGAAAATCGACTTTTCAAGCGGTCTGTCACAACGCAAAACGATTATATCGGGTTTTATGCCCATACCCTGCAACTCCTTTACGGAGTGCTGGGTGGGTTTTGACTTATGCTCATCGCTGCCGCTTAAAAACGGAACTAAAGTCACATGAATATACAGCGAATTTTCATAGCCCACCTCAAGTCCAACCTGACGTATTGCCTCTAAAAACGGTTGACTTTCTATATCTCCTGTTGTACCGCCTATTTCGGTAATTACAACATCAGCGGTTGTTTCTTTGCCTACTTTATATATAAACTGCTTAATTTCATTGGTTATGTGCGGTATAACCTGAACCGTCTGTCCCAAATATTCACCTTTTCTTTCCTTGTTAAGAACATTCCAATAGACTTTTCCCGTCGTAAGATTAGAATATTTGTTTAAGTCTTCATCAATAAATCTTTCGTAATGTCCCAAATCAAGGTCGGTTTCCGCACCGTCCTCGGTTACAAAAACCTCTCCGTGTTGATACGGACTCATTGTTCCGGGATCAACATTTATATACGGGTCAAGCTTTTGTGATGCGACTTTCAATCCTCGCATTTTTAAAAGCCTGCCGAGTGAAGCCGCAGTAATACCTTTTCCGAGTCCCGAAACAACGCCCCCGGTTACAAAAATATATTTTGTTTGCATAGTATGCCTCCTATATCATATTTGTATAACCCATAAGAAAAACATCAACTTCTTTTGCGCAACGTCTGCCTTCGTTAATTGCACGAACAACAAGCGATTGTCCTATATGCATATCACCTGCGGTAAAAACTTTGGAAACATTTGTTGCAAAGCGGTTTTCGGCTGTTTTTACAATGTTTTTTGCCGTCAGCTCCACGCCAAACGCCTGGGGCAAATATTTCTTTGTGCCGACAAAGCCTGCCGCAATAATAAGCATATCCGCTTCTATTATCTTTTCGGAATTTTCAATTTCCGTAAGCTTTCCGTCTTTAAATTCCACCTGAACGGTTTGAATTGCCTTTAACACACCTTTTTCGCTTATGATTTTCTTAACGGTAGTTTTATAAACTCTCGGGTCGGCGCCAAATACCGCAATAGCCTCCTCCTGACCGTAATCCGTCTTTAAAATCCGCGGAAATTCCGGCCACATATTGTTTGCTGTCCGTTCAAGGGGAGGTTTCGGCATCATTTCAAGCTGGATAACGGATTTTGCGCCATGCCTTATACACGTTCCGAGGCAGTCATTGCCCGTATCTCCACCGCCGACTATTACAACATTTTTCCCTTTTGGGTCGTAATACCTTTTATCACCAAAATTTGAATTTAAAAGACTTTTCGTGTTTTCCGTAAGAAAATCAACAGCAAAATATATACCTTCGCAATCCCTGCCCGGTACGTTTATATCTCTCGCTTCGTTTGCGCCGCAACAAAGAATAACCGCATCAAAATCCCTTAAAATATCCTCTGCTTTTACCGTTCCGCCCACATCGGAATTTACATTAAAAACTATACCTTCTTCACGCATTATTCCAACTTTTCTGTCTATTACGGATTTATCAAGCTTCATATTTGGAATTCCGTACATCAACAGACCGCCTATTCGGTCACTCTTCTCAAATACGGTTACGCTATGCCCCCTTTTGTTAAGGCAGTCGGCTGCGGCAAGTCCTGACGGACCGGAGCCTATAACGGCAACCTTTTTTCCGCTGCGTACTTTCGGCGGATTCGGTTTTATCAGTCCGTTTTTATATCCGCTCTCGATAATATAAAGCTCGTTATCGTGTACGGTTACACTATCACCCTCCATGCCGTTTACGCATGCCGCTTCACAAAGAGCCGGGCATACACGTCCTGTAAATTCGGGGAAATTATTTGTTTTTAAAAGCCTTGAAAGTGCAGTTTTAAGGTTGCCTTTGTAGATTGCATCGTTCCATTCCGGAATAAGGTTATTTAAAGGACAGCCTGTCATCATTCCGTTTAAAACCATACCAGACTGGCAAAAAGGCACGCCGCAGTTCATACATCTTGCGGCTTGCTGTTTTCTGCTTTCTTCATTTAGCGGAATATAAAATTCGTTAAAATTTTTTATTCTTTCGAGCGGTTCTGTACGTTCTTTTGCCATTCTTTTAAATTCCATAAATCCTGTCGGTTTTCCCATGTTACTTTTCACCTCCCGTCACGCTGTAAAAAGCTTCAATTTCAGCATGTTCCTGTGACAAGCCTTTTGCTTTTTGCTCCGAAATAGCAGTAAGAATTTTTTTGTAGCCGCATGGCACTATAATTTTAAAATTATTTACCTCAAATTCAAAATTATCCGAAATCGCCTTTGCTTTTGGCGATAAAGTAGCCTCATAATGCTCTTTTATCAGTGCCTGCAACCTTTTTTTATCATCTTCCGAGCTTACTTCGTTGGTGGTCACAAGTGATTTATTTACATTTTTGTAAAGCGTGTGCGACGGGTCATATACATAAGCTATGCCTCCGCTCATACCTGCGGCAAAGTTTTTGCCTACCGAACCTAAAATGACAGCAACGCCGCCTGTCATATATTCAAGTCCGTGGTCTCCCACTCCTTCGCATACGGCTGTTGCGCCCGAATTTCGCACACAAAAACGCTCACCTGCAATTCCGTTTATAAATGCTTTTCCGCTTGTTGCACCGTAGAGCGCAACATTACCTATAATAATGTTTTCTTCGGGCTTAAAGCGGCTTCCTTTCGGAGGATAAACTATAAGCTTGCCGCCGGACAGTCCTTTTCCGAAATAATCGTTTGAATCTCCGCAAAGCTCCAAAGTAAGACCTTTTGGAATAAAGGCCCCAAAAGATTGACCGCCTCCTCCGTTACAAATAACCTTGAACGTATCATCAGGAAGTGTGTTTTTAAAATTCTTTGTGATTTCAGAGCCTAAAATTGTGCCGAGCGTCCTGTCTGTACTTGATACATTTATTTCTATTTCTGCCTTTTCACCGCTTTTCAGCTGACTTTCAAATTCTTTAAGAAGTATTTTCTCGTCCAAAGTTTCGTTTAACTTAAAATCGTAACAGTCATTTTTGTCAAAGCGTGTTTTAGCGCCCGCATTATTTTGATAAAGAATTTTACTCATATCTATAAATTTTGCCATCGGTGCCGCACTTTTTTCTCTCACTCTTAAAAGTTCCGAATGTCCTATCATTTCATCAATACTTTTAAGGCCGAGTTTTGCCATAATTTCACGAAGCTCCTGCGCAATGAAATTCATAAAATTTATAACATATTCCGGTTTACCTTTAAATCGCTTGCGAAGTTCAGGATTTTGCGTTGCAATTCCTACCGGGCAGGTATCGAGGTTGCATACACGCATCATTACACAGCCCATTGTTACAAGCGGCGCAGTTGCAAAGCCAAATTCTTCAGCGCCCAAAAGGCACGCTATTGCAACATCACGTCCGCTCATAAGCTTTCCGTCGGTTTCAATGGCTACCTTTGATCGAAGTCCGTTTTCTATAAGAGTTTGATGTGTTTCCGCAAGTCCGAGTTCCCACGGAAGACCTGCATTATGAATTGAACTTTTCGGAGCGGCTCCCGTGCCGCCGTCATATCCTGATATAAGTATAACCTGCGCGCCTGCTTTTGCAACGCCTGCGGCAATTGTGCCGACTCCCGCTTCCGATACAAGCTTTACCGAAATGCGCGCCGCCCTGTTTGCATTTTTCAGGTCATAAATAAGCTGTGCCAAATCTTCAATGGAATAAATATCATGATGCGGCGGCGGTGAAATAAGCGATACACCCGGAGTTGAATATCTTGTTTTTGCAATCCACGGATATACCTTCTTCCCCGGCAAATGTCCTCCTTCACCCGGTTTTGCGCCCTGCGCCATTTTTATCTGAATTTCCTTTGCGCTCATAAGATATTCGCTTGTTACACCAAAACGTCCCGAAGCCACCTGCTTAATACTGCTTGAAAGGTCGGAGTATAATCTTTCGGGCAATTCTCCGCCCTCACCCGAATTTGATTTCCCGCCGATTGTATTCATAGCTTTTGCAAGGCACTCGTGAGCTTCCTGAGATATAGACCCGTATGACATTGCTCCGGTTTTAAAGCGTTTTACAATGCTGCTGACAGGCTCTACCTCATCAATTGATATAGGATTGCTCATAGCCGTGTATTCTTTAAATAACCCGTAATCTCCAAGTCTTGTTGCCTTTTGAAGCGCAACAATTGTTTTTGGATCATATAGGTGGTCATATTTTTCTTCACCGCTGCGAAGTTTATGTTCGCCCGTACTTTCAAGTGTAGTATCAACCCCCATGCCGAGTGGGTCAAATGCATGAGAATGAAACCATTCTACCGATTCTCCGATTTCTTTTATTCCTATGCCTTCTATTCGGCTTACCGTGTTGGTAAAGTACTTATCCACCGTTTTTCTGTTAATGCCTATCGCTTCAAAAATCTGCGCAGATTGGTACGAACGCAAAGTGGAAATACCCATTTTAGACGCAATTTTTACTATACCATGCAAAATCGCACTATTATAATCATCTATTGCAACGTGTAAATCCTTATCGAGCATACCTTTATCTATCAACTCATAAATTGCCTCGTCTGCAAGATATGGGTTTACCGCCCTTGCGCCGTAGCCCAAAAGAAGTGCGAAATGATGCACGTCACGAGGCTCGGCGCTCTCCAAAATAATGGAAATACTCGTGCGTTTTTTTGTCCTTATAAGATATTGTTCAACCGCCGATACAGCCAAAAGCGACGGTATGGCTATATGGTTTTCGTCTACTCCTCTGTCGGATAAAATAACAATATTTGCGCCGTTTTTATAAGCTTTATCTATTTTTACAAATAAGTTGTCAACCGCCGTTTCCAAAGAAGTATTTTTATAATATAAAAGCGAAACGGTTTCCACCTTAAATCCGTCACCTTTAAGCGCCTTTATTTTAAGCAAATCAACGCCCGATAAGATAGGGTTGTTTATCTGTAATACACGGCAGTTTTCCGCTTTGTCGGAAAGCAAATTTCCGTCTGCACCCACATAAACCGTGGTACTTGTAACCGATTCCTCACGAATTGCATCAATCGGCGGATTTGTAACCTGTGCAAAAAGCTGTTTAAAATAATTAAAAAGCGGCTGATGATTAGGCGACAAAACAGCAAGCGGCACGTCGGCTCCCATTGCCGCAGTTGCCTCTGCCGAGTCCTTCGCCATAGGTAAAATAACATTGACAATATCTTCATATGAATATCCAAATGCCTTGTAAAGCCTATCACGGTTACTTTGAGTATTTATTTCGACTTTCTTGTTCGGTATCGGAAGCTCGCTTAACTTTTTAAGATATCTGTCAAGCCATTCACCGTATGGGTGGCGGCTTGCATAATAATCTTTTAACTTACTGTCCTCTGTAATTTCGCCTTTAACCGTATCAACAATAAGCATTTTCCCAGGCTGAAGGCGTGACTTTTTAAGGATATTTTCAGGTTCAAAATCAAGCACGCCCACTTCCGAAGCCAGCACAAGATAATTATCCCTTGTTATATAATATCTTGAAGGCCGAAGTCCGTTTCTGTCAAGTGTAGCGCCTACCGTATCACCGTCCGAAAACAAAATAGAAGCAGGTCCGTCCCACGGCTCCATCATAGTGGAATAATATTTATACATATCCTTCTTTTCACGGCTCATGGAACTTATCTTATCCCACGGTTCGGGAATGGTAATCATCATTGCAAGAGGTAAATCAATTCCGTTCATCACCATAAATTCAACTGTATTATCAAGCATTGCGGAATCGGAACCTTTTGCATTTACAACAGGAAGGATTTTTTCCATATCATCCGTAAGAACATTTGATGACATGGTTTCTTCACGGGCAATCATTCTGTCAACATTGCCTCTTATTGTGTTGATTTCACCGTTATGGAGCAAAAATCTGTTAGGATGCGCTCTTTCCCAGCTGGGATTTGTATTTGTGGAAAAACGTGAGTGTACCATTGCAATAGCAGATTGATAATCATCGCTTTGCAAATCAAGGTAAAAATTTCTAAGCTGTCCCACCAAAAACATACCTTTATATACAATTGTCCTTGACGATAGAGAAACTACATAGGTATTGTCGTTGCTCTGCTCAAACTCACGGCGCAAAACATAAAGTTTTCTGTCAAAGTCTATGCCCTTTTTAAGTCCGCTCGGACGTTTCAAAAAGCACTGCATAATATACGGCATACTGTCCTTTGCCTTTTTGCCGAGAATTTCCGGATTTGTAGGCACATCACGCCAACCGATAATACAAATATTCTCTTTTTCAGCAATTATCTCAAACATTTTTATTGCACGGTTGCGCTCTAACGAATCCTGCGGAAAAAAGAACATACCTACCCCATAATCACGTTCATTGCCAAGTTCAAAACCGCTGTGTTTTTTAAAGAAATTATGTGACACCTGAACCATAATACCAACGCCGTCTCCGACCTCTCCGGCGGCATCTTTTCCTGCTCTGTGTTCAAGCTTTTCAACAATTTTTAACGCATTATCGACAACTTTGTGTTCCTTTTTGCCTTTAATATTTATAACCGCTCCGATGCCGCATGCATCATGTTCAAATTTTTCATCATATAACCCTTTCATAATTACCTCCGAATTATTCACCGCTTTTGCCGTAGTTTTTCAAAACTCTTGCAGACGGGTCATCAACATCACAGCCTTCCCAGTTTTTATTTGGCATCCAAAAATCCGGTATCATTTCCGCCTGACCCGTATAGTATTTTTCAAACAATTCACGGTACAAAAGCGACTCTTTTGTAAAAGGTTTTGCAAACATATATTTTGCCGATTTTTCCTTAAACTCATCATCTGTGTATAAACCGTTTGCATACTCTTTTAAATAATCAACCATTGAATGTCCCACAGCGTCCGAAAACGCCGCTTTTTCGCGCCATAAAATTTCATATGGCAGATAATCGCCTTCAAAAGCCTTGCGCAAAAGATATTTTCCCTTACCGTAAATATTCATTTTCTTTTCGGGATTAATCTTCATAACATATTCCGCAAAATCAAGGTCTCCGAAAGGCACTCTTGCCTCAAGTGAATTTACGCTTATACATCTATCTGCACGCAGTACATCATATGCATATAATTCCTTTACCCTCTTAACGGCTTCTTTTTGAAACTCCTCCGCATTTGGCGCAAAATCGGTATATTTATATCCAAACAATTCATCGGAAATTTCGCCTGTTAAAAGCACCCGTATATCTGTTTTTTCGTGTATTGCCTTACATATGAGATACATTCCCATACTTGCTCTTATTGTAGTAATATCGTATGTACCTAAAATACTTACAACTTTTTCAAGGCTCGAAATAACAATATCCTTGTTAATAATAATCTCCTGATGTTCACTACCTATATAGTCCGCAACCTGCCTTGCGTATTTTAAATCTATTGCGTCCTCGCTCATACCGATTGCAAAGGTTCGTATAGGTTTTTCACTCTGTTTTGCCGCAACAGCGCAAACAAGCGAACTGTCAAGACCGCCGCTCAATAAAAAACCGACTTTTGCATCTGCAACAAGTCTTTTTTTAATACCTGCAACCAGTTTGGTGCGAATGTTTTCGCATATAGTGTTTAAATCATCGTTTATATACTCTTTTACTTCCGTTACATCTCGGTAGCATATAAATTTTCCGTTTTTATAATAATGTCCGGGCGGAAACGGCATTATTTTATCCGTAAGCCCCATTAAATTTTTTGCCTCGCTGGCAAACACTATCACGCCGTTTTTATCGTATCCGTAAAACAGCGGGCGTATGCCGATAGGGTCTCTTGCGGCTATATATTCACCCTTTTCAAAGTCATAAATAATCAAAGCAAATTCAGCATCCAGCATTTTAAACATTTCTGTGCCGTATTCTTTGTACAAAGGAAGAAGAATTTCACAATCGGAGTCGCTTTTAAAAGTATATCCCTTATTCTTAAGCTCCGCCTTTATCTTTTCATAACCGTATATTTCACCGTTGCATACAGCATAGTTACCGTCAAGCTCAAAAGGCTGCATACCTTGAGGGTGAAGCCCCATAATAGATAGGCGCTGAAAGCCCAAAAGCCCTTTTCCGGTATCAATTATCTTCATATCGTCAGGACCTCTTGAGGTTGTTTTCATAAGCGCCTCCGTAAATTTCTCAACATCTGCGCATTTATCGCAATATCCCATAATAGAACACATACTTTGTAATCTCCTTAAACTTCAATTTCCCAAGCCGCAAAAATGCGGCTTGGGATAATTCAAATTACTCTACGTCTTGCAGGGCATCGTAACCCTCTTCGCCCGTTCTTACTTTAACAACGTTTTCAACATCATAGACAAAAATTTTTCCGTCGCCGATATGACCTGTATAAAGCACTCTTTTTGCAGTTTCAATAACCTGCCTTACAGGAACCTTTGCAACAACAATATCCACCTGGATTTTTGGCATAAGGCTGGGTTCAAGCTCAACGCCTCGGTAATATTCGGGTTTGCCTTTTTGTATTCCGCAACCCATAACATGTGACACCGTCATTCCTGTAATGCCTATATCAATAAGATTGTTTTTAAGTGCTTCAAGCATACGCTCTTTGCAGATAATCTCTATTTTAGTGAATTTATTTGTTTTTTCTTCATTAAATGTAGGTACTTTCCTTACCTCTACCGCGTCTGATACCGGTACATCGCCTGTAACCTGTATCGGAGCGTCCGGGTTATATTCCATATGGGGCAGAGTGGCAAAATCTGCGTATGAGCTTGGAAGTCCGTGTTCTGTAAGGTCAAGACCTGCAATTTCTTCTTCTGCACTTGCTCTTAAACCAACTGTTCCTTTGATTATCTTGAAGGTGATATACATAGTAACTGTTGTCCAAAGAACAATTGCCGAAACACCTAAAAACTGAATTGCGAGAAGTTTTCCATCTCCTGTATATAACAAACCGTTAAGTCCGGCGGGGGCATCGGGGTTTGCAAGAAGACCTACCGCAAGAGTTCCCCATATACCGTTTGCCATATGTACTCCGACAGCTCCGACAGGATCATCTATGTGAAGTTTAATATCAAGAAATTCAACAACTGCTACAACCAATATGCCTGAAACAATGCCAACTACAATAGAGCCGAAAGCGTCAAGCGCATCACATCCGGCAGTGATACCAACAAGTCCCGCAAGAGATGCGTTAAGGCACATTGAAACATCGGGTTTGCCGTTTTTAAGCCATGTAAATATCATACACGTTACCGTTGCAACCGCAGGAGCAATGGTTGTTGTAAGAAATATTGAGCCAAGCTCCGGAACGCTTGTTGCCGCCGCGCCGTTAAATCCGTACCAGCCAAACCAAAGAATGAAACAACCTAAAGCGCCGATTGTTATAGCGTGACCGGGAATAGCGTTTACTTTAATTATCTTGCCTTTTTTATCTTTTTTGTATTTACCGATACGCGGACCAAGTATTGCCGCACCAATTAACGCCGCCACGCCGCCGACAGTATGAATAGCCGCCGAGCCTGCGTAATCGTGAAAACCGAGTTGTACAAGCCAGCCCTGCGAGTTCCATACCCAGCCGGCCTCTATCGGATATACAATAAGAGAAATAACGCCCGAATATATGCAGTATGAAATAAATTTTGTTCTTTCTGCCATAGCGCCCGATACGATCGTCGCCGCAGTCGCGCAGAATACCAGGTTAAATACAAAGCTTGAAGCATTTGTTTTTATAAATTCACCAAAATTTGTAAAAATGCTCAAATTCGGAATACCGATAAAGCCTGCCACATAGTCCTCCGCCATCATAAGCGAAAATCCCAGAAATACAAACATTACCGTACCTATGCAAAAATCCATTAAGTTTTTCATTATAATGTTGCCTGCGTTCTTTGCTCTTGTGAAGCCTGTTTCAACCATTGCAAAGCCTGCCTGCATAAAGAATACAAGCGCCGCGCCGATTAAAAACCATACGGCAAAAACCTGTTCTGATACAACTTTATCAATTAAACTTACAATTTGTGTGTTATCCATAAAAAATTCCTCCTTAAAAAACTATCTGACACTGAAAAGCAATTCGCCATATCCCGGATAAGGCCAATACTTTCTGTCTGTAATAACCTCCGCTTCATCAACACTTAAACGCAACTCATTCATTGCTTTAAATACCTTATCTTTATAGTATTGTGCTGTATTTAACGCATCATCCGAGTCCATAGCGTCTATAAGTAATGTATTAAGTTCTTCACATCTGTCGTAAATTATGCCCGATAATGCAGATAATTTTGAAATTATCTTTTCTTCATATTTACATTCCGCTGACGGAACGGCCGCTTTCTTGCAATTTACACTTTCGCTCAAAGCCTTTATAAAATCTGAGATTGACGGCAATATATCCTTGTTTACCATATCCACCATTGTAAGAGCTTCTATATTTAATACTTTAGAGTATGTTTCAAGCTTTATTTCATACCTTGCGTTAAGCTCTGACGGAGATAAAACCTTATGGTCCGAAAATAGCTTTTTGTTTTTTTC
>CACZWA010000040.1 GCA_902784685.1 uncultured Ruminococcus sp. | reverse complement strand
TTATTAAAGGTGAGCAAATAGAAGAACTAAAAAAAGTATGCCTTATTGAAAAAGACGGTAAATACGGTATAAACAAAAAATGGGTGGGAAAGGACGCTTCAAAGTTCCTTAAAGCAATCGGCATTGACGCCGACCCCAAGCTTATAATTTGCGAAACAGACGAAATGCACCCGTTTGTACAGGTTGAAATGATGATGCCCGTACTTGCGATTGTCAGAGTTAAGAATATTGACGAAGCTATTGATATGGCTGTCCGTGCAGAACACGGAAACAGACATTCGGCGCATATACATTCTAAAAATATAGACCATCTGACACGTTTTGCAAGAGCTGTTGAGACAACAATTTTTGTTAAAAACGCTCCGTCATATGCAGGTATAGGTGCAGGCGGTGAAGGACATACAACCTTTACTATTGCAGGTCCTACGGGAGAGGGACTTACCTCGGCACGCTCATTTACACGTCAGCGCCGCTGCGTGCTTGTTGACGGTCTTCATATTGTCTGATAAGGGGAAAAAATAATGAATGCTCTCGGAATGATAGAAGTTTACAGCTTTTCAACCGCTGTGAGAGTGGCTGATATTGCCGCAAAAACATCGGGCGTTAAGATTATAGCGTTTGACAGAAACCGTCCTAAAAGCTCAAGCGCTCCCGCACCCCTTGTTATGGTGGTTAAAATGGAGGGAGATACTTCGGAGGTTAAAGCGGCGGTTGAGGCAGGCGTGGAATACGCAAAAAGCTGTGGTAAATATCTTGTTTCGCATATTATTGCAAACCCCGGTGTGGGTGTGGATAATATGGCATATAGGCTTGATATAAATAAAGATAAGTTTAATAAAAAGCTTCCGAAATCCATGCGGGAAATATGTAACAGCGATGAACCGCTTGCAAATCCGGGAAAGGCGATAGGGCTAATTGAAGTGGAAGGACTTGTTGCTTCTATTGTTGCTCTTGACGAAATGGTAAAGGCAGCAGATGTCAGACTTGTACATACCGAAAAAAGGCTCGGAGGTATGCTGGTAACGCTTGTAATAGCAGGGGATATTTCTCCGGTTAAATCAGCTGTTGAGCGTGGGAAAGTTGCGGCAGAACCTGTCGGACATGTTTACGGCGAGGAGATTATTGCCGCTCCGCATCCTGAGGTTACAAAATTCTTTGATATGTCTGAAGGAAAGTGAGGTACGCATTATGTACGATGCAAAAACTATTGAAGAAATAGTTTTAAAAACAATAAAAAACGTATCTTCTTCGGGAGATGACGATGAAATAAAAGTAGGCGTTTCGCAAAGACACGTTCATTTGTCGAGAGAGGACCTTGATACACTTTTCGGCAAAGGCTATGAGCTTACAAAGCAAAAAGACCTTATGGGCAGAGAATTTGCTTCAAACGAATTTGTGACGCTTGTAGGTCCGTCGCTCAGAGCAATAGAAAAGGTGAGGGTGCTTGGACCTGTAAGAAAGAACACTCAGGTTGAAATATCGAGAACGGACACTTTTGTGCTTAAAGTCAGCCCTCCGGTACGTCCTTCGGGTCAGATAGAAGGCTCGGAACGTCTTGTGCTTGTAGGACCGAAAGGGAGTGTGTATCTTAAACAGGGCGTTATAATTGCTAACCGCCATATTCATCTCACACCGGCATATGCCGAAAAACACAGCATAAAAGACGGAGATTATGTTGATGTTATGGTTGAAGGTGAAAACCTTAAAGCCACGAAATTCTACGATGTTCAGGTAAGAGTAAGAGACGACTTTAACGTTGAAATGCATATAGATACAGACGATGCCAATGCGGCAGGTCTCAAAAACGGAGCAAAGGTTACGATACTGCAGAAATCGTAGGGAAAAAGGATGTGAACAATATATGTTTGCACTTGAACGGCAGAAAAAAATTTTGGAAATTCTCTCGACAGACGGCGCTGTATGGGTAAATAAACTTAGCGCAGAGCTTGGAGTTACTGAGGAAACAGTAAGGCGTGACCTTGAAAAGCTCGAAAAGCAAGAGCTTCTTGTGCGTACTCACGGCGGAGCCGTGCCGATTGACGAAAGTACCTACGAGCTGTCGCTTGAAACGAGAAAACACACTAATGTTGACGTGAAAATGCGCCTCGCAAAAGAGGCGGTAAAACATATAATTCCCGGTGATATAATTTTTCTTGACGCTTCAACCACAACTTTTTATATGGCAAAAGAGCTGAAAAAAATGTCGAATGTAACCGTTGTAACAAATTCGCTTCGTGTTGTGGAGGAGCTTTCCAATCAGGAAAACCTTAAAGTTATTTCGGTAGGCGGAATTGTGAGCAACAATCAGTCGCTTGTGGGCAGTCTTGCCGAGCGTACCGTTGAGGAAAACTACTATGCGGGGAAAATGTTTTTCAGCAGTAAAGGCGTTGATATTAACGCCGGGTTGCTTGAAAGTAACGAAAAAGAATGTGGGATAAAAAAGGTAATGATGGAAAACTGTAAGCAGCGATATTACCTTTGTGATAAGACAAAAATCGGCAGAGTTGGTTTTGTTAAGCTTGCTCCGCTTGAAAAGGCGGATTTCATTATTACCGAGGCGGAGTTTGACCCCGAATGGAAGGCAAAGCTTGCAGAATTAAAGGTTGAAATTTTAAAAGTTGAAGAAGAATAGGTAAAAGCCCGAAAACAAAAAGTGTTTTCGGGCTTTAATGTTTTTACTGCTCCGAAAGTAAAATTCTGTCGTTTGTAAGCTCATGACCCGAAGCGGCTTTAAACTTTTCAAGCAGACCGTTTACGGTAATATTTTCACGGCTTTCGCCTTCAATATCGAGAACTATTTTTCCGTGATTCATCATAAGAGTGCGGTTTCCGAGTTCAAGTGCCGATTGCATATTGTGCGTAATCATAAGGCAGGTGAGCTTTTTATCACGGACAATGCTTTTTGTAAGCTCCAAAACTTTTTCGGCAGTTGCAGGGTCGAGAGCCGCAGTGTGTTCATCAAGCAGAAGAAGTTTAGGCGGATTTATCGTTGCCATCATAAGTGTGAGCGCCTGTCTTTGACCGCCCGAAAGCAAGCCGACAGGCTGTTTCATTCTGTCTTCAAGACCCATTCCGAGAAGCTGTAGCTTTTCACGAAAGATGTTTTTGTCTGCCTTTGAAAGAACCGAAAGCCATCCGCCGTGCCCTGCCGCAAGAGCAAGGTTTTCTTCAATGTTCATTCCAGGTGCGCTTCCACGCATGGGGTCCTGAAAAAGTCTTCCGATGAACTTTGCACGTTTATGCTCCGGCATAAGCGTTACGTCCTTGCCCTCAAGCAGTATTTTGCCGCTATCGGTAAGAAAAGAACCGCAAATGGCATTAAAAAGCGTGGATTTTCCTGCACCGTTTGAGCCGATTATAGTAATAAAGTCCTGCTTTTTAACGTGAAGGGATAGGTCGTCAATAGCTGTTTTGGCATTGACTGTTCCTTTGTTAAAGGTTTTAGAGATATTAATAAGCTCAAGCATTTAAACCGCTCCCTTCTCTTTGCCCGAATTTAACCTTCTGATAAATGTCGGAAATTGTTCTTTAAGATACGGACCGGCAATTGCTATAATAACAATAACCGAGGAAACAAATTTAAGCATAAATGCAGGCATATTAAATCTCAGCGCTATTGTATAGACAATTCGGAATATAACTGCGCCGATAACTGCGCCGACTGCACGCTTTGCAACTCCTCCGCGTCCGAGAAAAGCGCCGCCGATAAGCAGGGAGGCAAGTGCAATTGTTACCATACCCGAACCTATGTCGATATTTACGGATTTCTGCGATTGCGCAAGCAGACAGCCCGAAAGAGCCGTAAAAGCGTTTGAAATACAAAGGCCGACAATTGTCGTAAATGCAGGGTTTATAGATGAGGAGCGAACCATATCGACGTTGTTGCCGGTTGCACGAAGCGCAAGACCGAGCCTTGTGCGCAGAAATACCGACAGGAATATAATTACAAGTGTTACGGCGACAAGAGCAACCGTAAGCTTGTGCTGACCTTTTAAAACAGTGTCGCTAAGTGCCGCCTGAACCTTTGTAAAAACCGTTTCCGCTTTGTTCATATTAAGAAGCGAGCTTTTGCCCATAACGGCAATATTAACGGAGTAAAGCCCCGTATTTACAATTATTCCGGCAAGCAAGCTGTCAATTCCCATTTTTGTTTGTAAAAAAGCGGTTATAAAGCCGGAAAGCATACCTGCTGCCATTGCGGCAGGTATGGATAAAAGCGGATGCCCTGAAAGTACCACAACCGCACCGACGGCGGCTCCGAGAGTGAAACAGCCGTCAGTCGAAAGGTCACATACGTTAAGCATAGAATAGCTTAAAAACAGTGCAAGGACGGTAAGCGAACTGATAAGTCCAAGTTCAAGCGCCGTTCCGAACAAACCTAAAACCGTTACCGAAGACATATTTTCAATCCTTTCAATATCAGTTTAAATTAGTCTAAATCGTCAAAGCTTTCCGCAGTTTTTATGCTTTCAACCTTTGTGCAAAGCGGGGTAAATTTTTCTTTGATTTCTTCAAAGTCAATTCCGACTTCTTCGCAAATATCCGTATTTATGGTTGCTGTACCGTTGTCAAAGGTGAGCACAGGCACATTCGAAGGATTTTTCTCGTTTGTGAGAATATCGGCAACCATATTGGCGGTTTCCATACCGAGATTTGCGTAATCAACACCGTAACCTAAGAAAGCGCCGTTAAGAGCGAAGGAATCTGCTCCTGTGTAGTGAAGAATACCTGCTTTGGCAAAAGTTTCATAGATTGAAAGCTCAGCCTGCATAATGGTGTTGTCTGTGGGAGTGAAAACAGCCTCTACGCCGTCTGCGACAAGAGCATTTGCGGCAAGAGCAACCTCGTCAACCGTTGTACCTGTGCGTTCAACGTATTTAATGCCTTTTGCATCAAGATATTCTTTTGCGTCTTTTATCGGAGCGGTTGATGCGTCCTGACCTACGTCATAAAGCAAACCGATTTTTGAGGTTTCGGGATTAGCCGTGAAAATAAGGTCGAAAATTGCGTTTGTGTTAAGAAAATCCGAAGTACCCGTTATATTTGCGCCGGGCTTTTCGAGCGACTCAACAATGCCTGTTCCGACAGGGTCTGAAACAGCGGCAAAAACAACGGGGATTTTGTTGTCCTCGGTTGCTGTCTGCATTGCCATTGCAACAGGTGTTGCAACGCCTACCATAAGGTCAACGTTTTCTGCAACAAAGTTTGCAATAATTTGTTCAAGAACATTTGCGTCGGCGTTGCAGTTGTCGTAAAGAATGTCAAACTTAACATTTTCGGCTTTTTCAATTTCTCCGAGTCTTGATTTTATGTTGTCAACAATCTGATTAAGAGATGCGTCGTCAACATAGTTGCATATGCCTATTTTGTAGGTCTTAACGCCGCTTTGGTCTGCCTCCGGCTCCTTGCCGCAGCCTGCAAAGCTAATCATAAGAGCTGCTGTCAAGATAAGTGTAAGTATTTTTTTCATTTTAATCATTTCCTTTCCTTTTTGTTTATGATTTTTATATATTAAAAAATCCTGTCCCGGAAATGCCGGGACAGGATAAATTCCTGCGGTGCCACCCTGCTTGACGAAATTTTCGTCCGCTTTTTATGCATACATTACAATATGCTGACCTTTTTTAACGGAGAGTCTCACTCCGTCTTGCATACTCCGCAAAAACGTTTCCGCTCGCCCTCAGGAGTCCATTCGGCTTTAGTGTTTTCACTGCAATCTCAGCACCTGCAGTTCTCTGTGGAAAACAGGGAGTAAAGCTTACTTACTCTCCATCATCGGTTTATGCGTATATTCTATCACATATTATTTTGGTTGTCAATTGTAAAAAAGTATAAAAAAACAGATGAATAGCTGTGAATTTTAAATAATTTTTTACAAAAAATTTAAGACAAGCACGGCAAAAAGTATTGACTTTTTTATAAATATGTTGTAAAATTAAAGATATAATATTATGCCGATGTTTCGGCACGAAAGGATTTGAAAACAAATGAAAAAAACTTTTTCTATTTTACTTGCATTGTTTATGCTTGTGTCGGTATGCGCTTTTGCGGCCGAAGCTGACGAAGCGCCGGTAATAAAGGTTACGGTTGGAAGCGTTAGCGGTGAAGCCGGAGAAATGGTTACAGTACCTGTAAATGTTGAGTCTGACCTTCCGCTTAACCATTTGGTTATTCGTGTCACCTACGATATGAACGTGCTTGAGTATATCGAATATGCCGCTATTGCAGACAAAGGCGATATAAAATTTGAGGCAATGAACGGTGGATTAAACGTTGAAAAGTCTCTTGCCGGTTTGGCTGCGGCTTCTGCTACAAATGTTGAAGCAAAAGGTCTTTTCGGTAATTTCCGTTTCAATATTAAAGAAAATGTTTCGGCAGATGTTTATCCCGTTAAGGTAATTTACGTTTTGGCTGAAAGTGATTCTGAAAACGGCAAGGTTGAGCTTACAGCCCAGAACACCGACGGCGCGGTTACAGTAACGGCTGCGGCAGACGAAGACGGAAAATCAAGCGGCAGAAGCTCATCAGGCAGAAGCGGTAACGGCTCGGTTGCTCCCATAACCGTTGTTGATAAAGATGAAAGCGGCGAAAAGGATATTGCTACCGATGGCGAAGCACCGGCATTTACCGACCTTGGCGGATATGACTGGGCTAAAGATTATATTCTTCCTCTTGCAAAAGACGGAATAATAAAAGGCACATCGTCCGAAACATTCTCACCTGCAAATAACATTACAAGAGCGGACTTTATTGTTCTTCTTACACGTCTTTTCGGTATTGAAGCCGAAAGCAAGGAAAGCTTTGAAGATATTCCGTCAGAAGCATATTATGCAGAGGCGGTTGCGGCGGCAAAAGAAAACGGAATAGCTCAGGGCGCAGATAACAAATTCAGTCCGTTAGACCCCATAACAAGAGAGCAGATGATTGCGCTTGTTTACCGTACACTTGAAAAGTTTGAAAAGCTTCCGGAAATAACAGATAACGGTGAATTTGAGAAAAGCTTTACCGACCTTGACGATATAAGCGGTTACGCTTTTGAAAACGTAAAAGCTCTTAATAATGCGGGAATAATAGCAGGTTCAAACGGCAAAATTAACCCAAAAGGCTTTGCAACAAGAGCTGAAACGGCAGTTATTATTTCGAGAATAAACAATATTATTAAATAAGAAATGTTTTTCAAGGTGCCGTTAGCAAAGAGCTGCGGCACCTTTATTATGCACCTGAGGAAAGGATAATTTTAATGGCTGACTATAAAAAAATCGGTTTTAAACCTGCTGACATTCTTTTACCGAAGAATATTGATATGACGGCATGGAGTGTTGTTGCTTGTGACCAATATACCTCTCAACCCGAATACTGGGAAAAAGTTAAAAATATTGTCGGGGATAAACCCTCGACTTTAAACATCATTTTTCCCGAAATTTATCTTTCGGAAGACAACTCGGCTCGAATTGACAGCATAAACCGATATATGAAAGAATACCTTGAAAACGGGCTTTTTGAGGAATATAAAAATTCGTTTGTTTATGTGGAACGTACAATAGGCGAGGGCAAAGTGAGAAGGGGACTTATAGGCGCAATAGACCTTGAAGCTTACGATTTTACGGCAGACGCAAAAACTCTTGTAAGGGCTACCGAAGGAACAGTCCGTGAACGCATACCGCCGAGAGTACAGATAAGAATTGGCGCTTCAATAGAGAGCCCTCATATTATGGTGCTTATTGACGACGAAAAAAAGAATATTATAGAGAAAATAGATAAGAAAAAACTGCCGAAGCTTTATGATTTTGATTTAATGATGGGCGGAGGACATATTGAAGGATACCTTGTAACGGATACGGACGAAATCTGCAATAAGCTCGAAAAAATGGTTGATGCGCAGGGCGAAAACCCCTTGCTTTTTGCAATGGGAGACGGAAATCATTCTCTTGCGACGGCTAAAGCTTGCTGGGAACAGATAAAAAGCGGTCTTTCGGAAAGTGAAAGAGAAAATCACCCTGCACGTTACGCCCTGGCGGAGATAGTGAATATTCATGACAGTTCAATGGAATTTGAGCCGATACACAGAGTTGTGTTTAATGTTAATCCGGGTGAGCTTTTGAGCGAGTTTATGAAAGCCGAACCTTCCGCAGAGATGGAAGGAGGAGAAGGACAGCGCATAACAGCGGTTTACGGAGATAAAGAGGTGGAAATAACCGTTAAAAAACCGTCAAACACGCTCGAAGTCGGAACGCTTCAAAAATTCCTTGATGACTATGTTAAAAAAACGGACGCAAAAATAGATTATATTCACGGAAGCGATGTGGTTAAAAACTTAGCAAAGGAAAGCGACAGAATAGGCTTTATTTTGCCGTCTATGAAAAAATCAGATCTGTTTCCCGCAATAAAAAATGACGGAGTTTTACCGAGAAAAACTTTTTCGATAGGCGAGGCGTTTGAAAAGCGGTTTTACCTTGAATGTAGGAAAATAGTTCGTTAGTTTTAATAAATTTTAATAAGATTTATGGACATCTTTCACAAAGATTTGCTTTATATTTGCAAAAACTGTCGAAAGATGTCTTTTTTTATCGGTATTTTTGTTTTTTATCGGATTTGGCAGATTTCTGTGTGTTATAATTCATACATGAATACGATACTTTTCGGTCAATCAACTGAAGGGAATGATTATTATAATCAGAAAAATAAAGTATAAAATTACCGCAGACGATACGCTTGACAGCATTAGCCGTAACGTTGCGGCGGATGTGCGTGGCAGGCTTAAAAACGAAATGGCTGATGAAATAAGCCGCACTCCGAACATTACGACAGTAGATTACAGAGCGGACGGAGATAAAACCTATGAGAGAAATGCGCAAAGAACGCCGACAGGCAACGACCCGTATGATTTATACAGCCGTATTTCGGATGACGGGAGTATAAGCGCCGTGCGTACAACTCCGAAAAGAGATGAATATGTGAGGGAGATTTACCGTGACGGCAGTGAAAAAATAAGCAAAGAGGCGGATTTTGTAAAACGCATAAATTCTCAAAATGTTTTGGATGAAGAGAAAAACGAGCTTGCAAGGCTTGTGCGTGTTTCGTCACCGAATGCAACGCTGTACAAAAATGCGGAAAATCGCAGTAAAAACGCATTTAACGCCTTTGAATCAAATAAATACTTTATCGAGCAGATGGCAGGAAAGGTAGGAGTTCCGGCTTCGCTTCTCGGTTCAATGTATTTTAAACAGCTTGCCGACAGCGCAACGCTTGCGGAAACGATCAATCCGAGGTATGCAAGAATGTCTTATCAGAGACTTTACGGCGTGCCGTTTGCAGGGAGCGATGAAGCACTTGAAGAATATCTTAACACTCCCGAAGGAGCGCTTGATTTTATGGCAATCGGAATAAAGAGTGAAGCGGCTTATATGGGGCTTGATATAAATAAGCTTTCGGAAAGACAGCTTAACAGCGTGCTGTCAAGCTATGCAAGGCGTAACAATGACGCAAGCCCGGCATATGCAAGTACGGTTATGGCATACAATTCGGTATTTGACGATATTTATAAGAGATTACCCTCAAAAGAATATGCAGTAACTTTAAGGTAAAGACTATCGGCGGATTTTCCGCCGATTTTTTATAAAACAGAAAATTGTAACACTTTT
>CACZWA010000039.1 GCA_902784685.1 uncultured Ruminococcus sp. | reverse complement strand
GTTTTGCTACAATAAGCTCCGCAAGGTCTTTGTTTTCGACCGTTTCGTCATAATAGCCCGGACGGTGTATAAACATTACTATATCTGCGTCCTGCTCAATTGCTCCCGACTCACGCAGGTCACTTAGCTGAGGCTTGTTGCCTGTACGGGAAGTGGTTGCACGGGATAACTGCGAAAGAGCAATAATAGGTACGTTAAGCTCTTTTGCAAGGATTTTAAGAGAACGTGAAATATCTGCAATTTCCTGCTGACGGCTGTCTGTACGCTTGCCGCTCTGCATAAGCTGAAGATAATCTATAACGACAAGCCCCAGCCCGTGTTCGAGCCGCAGTTTTCGGCATTTTGAACGGATTTCCGTAACAGTTATTCCGGGTGTATCGTCAATATAAAGAGGCGAGCGTGAAACCCTGCCGATAATCCTTGCAATCTGCGGCCAGTCATCTCCGTCAAGGTTGCCGCTGCGGATTTTATCGCCGTCGATATGCGCTTCAGACCAGATGATTCTGTTGCCGAGCTGTGCCGCCGACATTTCAAGGTTAAACACGGCAACGGTCTTTTCTTCTCTTATGGCAACGTGCTGTGCTATGTTCATGGCAAGACTCGATTTACCCATGGCAGGTCTTGCCGCAAGGATAATAAGGTCCGACGGCTGAAGCCCTTTTGTGAGATTGTCGAGGTCACGAAGACCCGTAGATACGCCCGATATTTTACCTCGGTTTTTGCTGTTTTTTTCTATGCCTTCAAAGGTATCTACCATAACATCGCTGACATGGGCAATACCCGACGAGGTTTTTTGCTGAATTATTCCTGAAACAAGCTGTTCGGCATTGTCAAGGAGCGAGGATATATCGTTGCTCTCGTTAAAAGAGTCGTTGGCAATTATATCGCCGGCTTTGTAAAGACTGCGCCTTACGGCAAGGTCCTTTACGATTTTTATATATGCTTTTAAATTTTCCGTTGTCGGAAGAGAAATTGCAAGGTTTGCAAGATAGTTATAGCCGCCTATAGCGGTTAGATTGTCGCCAAGCTCGGTAGATACGGTAACAATATCAACAGGTTCACCGCGCTCGTAAAGCGCAACCATGGCGGAAAAAATAGACTTATGCTGTGGAAGGTAAAATTCATCTTCTTTAAGATTTTCCGCAACCGTACCGAGACACTCCGCATTTACGAAAACAGAGCCGAGTACAGCCTGCTCCGCTTCGTTGCTGTAAGGAAGCTGGCGAAGATACTGAATGTCGTTTGTTTCGTTTTCCATATAATTCACTTCCTTTCAAGAAAGTAGGCGATAAAACGTTTACTTTGTTTCGGTTACGCTGACCGAAAGCTGTGCCGTAACATCTGCATGAATTTTAATTTTTACTTTCATGGCGCAGATTGTTTTTATCGGCTCGTCAAGCACTATTTTTTTCTTATCAACAACTATATGCTGCTGCATTTTAAGCGCATCGGCAATATCACCGCTTGTAATAGAGCCGAAAAGCTTGCCGTTTTCGCCGCATTTTGCGGTGAGTTCAACCTTTGCGGCGTTAATTTTTTCTGCCAACGCCTTTGCTTCTTCAAGCTCTTTTTGCTTATGGTAAGCGGCGGCGTCCTGCTGTCCTTTCATTGCGTTTATTGCGTCCTTTGTTGCGGGAGTTGCAAGCTTTCTCGGAAGGAGGAAGTTTCTTGCATATCCGTCGCTTACTTTAATGAGGTCGCCTTTTTTGCCCTGTCCTTTTACGTCTTGAGTTAAAATTACTTCCATTTTATTCAAATCCTTTCAAACAGTCTTATTTATTTTCTTCAAAATATTCATCAATGGCCTTTTTTAGTTTTTCTTCGGGTGTTTCATCTCCCTGCGTAGGGAGCTTTGTGGCAGCCATACTTGCGTGACCGCCTCCGCCTATTTTTTCAAGAATAACCTGTACGTTAATATTTCCGAGCGAACGACCGCTTATGTGCGTATCCTCGCCCATATTACATATTACAAATGATGCGTTTATTCCGTCAATTTCAAGCAAGTCGTCCGCCGCCGTAGCCGCAATTACAATATTATCCGAGTTTTCGCTGTCGGTGGGCGAGAAAGAAGAAATAGCAACATTATTTTTGTAAATATAATGCCTTTCAACAATTCCGCTTCGTGTGGCATAGCTTTCAAGGTCGTTCTGGAAAAGTTGTTTTGTGCTGAGCGTATCGACGCCGATTTTTTTAAGATACGCCGCAGCTTCAAAGGTACGGGTTCCTGTGCGGAACGTAAAGCCGTTTGTATCAATTACAATTCCGGCATAAAGAGCTTCTGCAACAGCCTCGTCAATGCAGGCGCCGTTTGCAACAAAGCGAAGTATTTCAGTAACCATTTCACAGGCAGATGAAGCGGAAGGCTCAAGGAAAGTAAACTGACAAAGATTTTTGTCTATTCTGCTTTCGCTCATTCTGTGGTGGTCAATGGCAATAACCTTGCTTATTTTTCCAAGAATTTCTTTGTTTTCAAGAAGCTCGGGAATAAATACGTCAACAACCGTAAGCAGAGTTTGAGGGGTTATCATTTCAAGCGCCGCACTGCCGGGGATTATCCATTCGGTAACGTCAAGGCCGTTTTGTTTCAGCCTGTCTGTCATCCTTTGGGTGGATTTTGTTTCACGGTCAAGAATGATATATGCCTCGCCGCCAAGATAGCGGAATGCACGGCAAAGTGCAACTGAAGCGCCAAAGCTGTCTATATCGGCATTTGTGTGACCTGTTATGAGAACAACGTCCGCCTGTTCAAGAAAATCTTTAAGGCTGTCCGCAAAAATTCTGGGTTTAAGCCTCATTTCCGAAGGACGTTCAAGCACATCGCCGCCGTAATAGGTATTGTTTCCCGAACTGTCACGGACAACAACCTGATTGCCGCCTCTACCCATTGCGGTGTCGGTTGCAACTCTCGAAAGATAGGCATCTTCGGAAAGCGTTTCGCCTCCTATGCCTATTCCTATGCTTAGAGTAAAAGGTATTCTGTTGCCAAGCTTCACACTGCGCACCTGTTCGAGAATATCAAAGCGTTTTTTTGCATATTCAAGAAAATATTTATATTCAAACATAAATATATATTTGTCGGATTCGTATTTTTTGAGTATTCCGTGAGAAGCGTTTGCCCATTCGGAAATTGTTTTTTCAAGCGTTGCGGTAATTACGGGAAGGCTTTCGTCGGGCGAATGTTCGAGAACATCCGAGTAGTCGTCTATTATTATCGTTGCATAGCACATACGGCTGCCTTCATAGGCGAGCTTGAGATTTTTGTAATCGGTGGTTTCAACAAAATACAAAAGTGCAAAAACATCGCCCGAACCGGTATCTGTCTGCATTGAAAATATATTATAGGTCTTTCCTCCAAGTTCCACTTCAACGCCGCCAAAATTACCCTGACTTACAACGTCGCTTATATCAAACTGACCGCCGAGAAGCTCTTTGACGGACATATCGAAAAGGTTATCGCTTTCAAAAAGCTCTCCGAAAACATCATTATACCACACAATTGTGTTATCCATGTGAATAGTCACAAGCGGAAGAGGAAATTTAATAAGCGAACTTGTTGCGGTTGCGTTTGTAATAAACGAAAGATTTTTTATATAGCCGAGAAGTTCTTTTTCTCTTGATGTTTCTTTATAGATAATGTAAGCGGTAATGCAAATTACAAATAAATATTCTATTATTGCAAGGAGTATTTTTCCCATTCCGAGCGTAACGGTAGCAAAAAGAAACAGAGCCACAATAACCACGCCGATACTGCTTGCAAGAAGTTTGCGAAGCGGCGTTGTATTAAGTTTATTGTTCATGTAATCACCTTTTTCGCCTTTCAGTTTTTTGCTTTTTAGTTTTCTGTATGCTTATGCGGCCTAATATGTCTGAAATCAAACAATACATCCGACATTCCGGCTATAAACAGCCCCATATACAGCAGTTGAGGTAACATCATCGAAAGCGCTGTACCAATCACCGTATATAAAATCACTCTTGCGGCAGACGAACCGACTTTGTTCCTAAAATAAAAGTCAATTACCGAAAGACCGCAAACAGATATATAAACAAAAATAACAAGCAAAATATTTGCAAAGAAATATGCCACACGTTCTTTCGCAAGAAGTCCGAGCAGTGAAATCAGCAATGCCGGCATAAGCGAGCCCGGTACATAGAGCTTTGAAAAAGAGGGGATATGGCAATCCGTGCGGTTTTTATAAACAATATTTTTCGCTATCATTATTATGATAAACGCCGCACCGCAGGAAAGAATTATCAGCACCGCAGGCACAATAAGATTGGTAATTTTTGTTATCGCATCAAGCACGGTACTTACTGTATTTACCGTGTTTTCATCTGCCGCAAGCCCTGAAAGCTCAAGCGCAGAACTTAAATTACTTTTCATAAGAGCAAGCATTTCGTTTGAAGCGTCCTCAAACATATTCGTTCCGTGCGCCATGTAGTACGAGCGGAAAAGATACACCCATTTTAAAATAAAGCACATTCCTCCCGAAACGCATAAAACGCTTAACGAAAGCTTTTTTCTGAATCCTGTTCCTATAACCGCTCCGGGAAGCAGACCTCCGAGCAAAAACGAAAATCCGCAGTCATCTCCCGCATAGGTGCATACGGTTATTGCAATAGCCGAGAATATAAGAGGTCTTACAAAATAGCCGTTTGCAACAGAAGCCGCAAGACATACGCCCGAAATCAAAAACACAAACGAAAGTCCCGTCATAGCATATATAATGCCCGAAAGCAATATTAACAAACTGTATAGAAAAATCTTTTTTCTCAAGACAAATCCTCCTAAAGCTTTGATACAACCGAAGATATAATATTTTTTCTTCCAAATTTATCAAAATCTACGGTAAGAACGGTCATATCGCCGCTCACAGTAATATTTCCGACAGTTCCTTCGCCGAATTTTTTATGAGTAACTCTGTCGCCGATGTCAAAGCTCTGGTTACCTCGGCTTTCACGCTGCACAAAAGATTTAACCCCTGCCGCCTTTGAGAAATCAGGCTTTTTGTAATTTGACGAAACAAAATTTGCAAAGGAAACGCCGCTTGCACGTTCAAAATGTTCTATTGTGCTGTCGGTTTCAAAACCGTTATGTAAAGGCGTGCTTATGTCGTTAAGAAGATTTTCGGGGACTTCTTTAATAAAACGGGAAACAGGGTTGTAGCTTGTTTTGCCGTAAGTCATACGTCTGTTTGCACAGGTAAGGAAAAGCTTTTCCTTTGCCCTGGTTACAGCAACATAACAAAGCCTGCGTTCTTCTTCAATTTCTTTTTCGTCCTCGATAAAGTTGCGTATTGATGGGAAAAGCGTTTCTTCAAGACCGACAACAAAAACAATCGGAAATTCAAGACCTTTGCTCGTATGCACGGTCATAAGCGTAACGCCGGCGTCGTCCTCCATTTCGTCAATGCCTGAAACAAGCGCCATTCTTTCAAGAAAATCCGAAAGCGTGTACGGCTCGTCTCCGCTTTGCTGTTCAAGCTCCGCCGCCATATTCATAAGTTCTCCGATATTTTCAAGCCTTGAAGCGCATATGTCTTCGCCTTCCTTTATATATTCGCTTTGAAGGTCGGCTGTGTCGGATATATATTTTATAAGCTCCGAAACAGGATTTTCGGAAGCGAAAGCGGCAATTTTGTTCATAAGAGAAGCAAAAGACAAAAGTCCGCTCCTTGCACGTTTAATACTTTCAAAATTCTCACAGTTCTTAACAATGTCAAAACCGCTTCTGCCGGTCATGTTTGCAAGGTTTTCTATCATATCAACGGTAGTTTGACCGATTCCTCTTTTCGGGAGATTTATAATGCGTCTCAGGCTTATTATATCGCTTGGATTTGCAAGTACTCTTAAATATGCAAGCATATCCTTAATTTCCTGACGTTCATAGAAACGAAGGCTTCCTACTATTTTATAAGGTATGCCGAGACGCATAAGACATTCTTCAAAAATTCGGGACTGGGCATTGGTGCGATAAAGCACGGTGAAATCGGAATATTTTCTGTCCTCTTCACGGACAAGCCTCTCGACCGTATCCGCAACGTAGCGTCCTTCTTCGTAATCGCTTTCACAGCAGTTGTAGGTGACCTTTTCGCCGCCGAAAATATTTGCCCGAAGCTCTTTTTCAAAGCGGTATCTGTTGTTTTTTATTATACTGTTGGCGACATCTATTATGCTGTCATAACTGCGGTAATTGCGGTTTATTGTAAGACATCTTGCGGTGCTGCCGAGGTTCATTATATGGTCTATGTTTGCGCCTCGCCAGCCGTATATCGACTGGTCGTCATCCCCTACGGCACATAGGTTTTTACAGCCGCAGGAAATAATATCGACAAACTCATACTGTGCATCGTTTGTATCCTGAAACTCATCAACAATAACCTGCCTGAAACGTCCCGAAAGCCGCTCTGCCACATCGGGATTGTCTTTAAGAAGCTTAACCGTATGGTTTATAATATCATCAAAATCAAGGGCATTGCTTTCTTTGAGTCTGCGCTGGTAAAGAGTATATACCTGCGCAATTTTTGTTTGCTTGAAATTTCCGGAAGCTTCGTTTTCAAAATCCTCCGGTGTCATCATTTTATTTTTGCAACCGCTTATTATATTAAGAAGATAAGCGGGGGTAAATTCCTTTTCATTAAGGTCAAGCTGTTTTACGCAGGATTTAAGCAGAGATTTTGCATCGTCTGTATCGTAAATGGTGAAATTACCGTTAAACCTGTCAAGCCTGTCTATGTATCTGTGTAGGATTTTTATGCAAACAGAGTGAAATGTTCCTACCCACATGTCTTCCGCTCCGCTACCGACCATATCACAGATACGCTCTTTCATTTCGTTTGCCGCCTTGTTTGTAAAGGTTACGGCAAGTATGCGGTACGGCGGAATAGGGTTGTTAGCAATATATTTAATAAAATCCTCGGCTTTAGCCTCGCCGCTTTCCATAAGCTTTAAAATTTCTTCCGTAATACCGGCAGGCAAAGAGTCCGAAGGCGGGTATGCATCGCCGTATTTTATAAGATAGGCAATTTTGTTTACAACAGTTGTTGTTTTGCCTGTTCCGGCTCCGGCACGCAAAATCAGCGCAGTACCGTCGCAAGGGGCAAAAACAGCCTGCTTTTGTTCGGGATTAAGCTTTGCATATTCTTTTTCAAGCAAAATCCTTTTTGCCTTGTTGTATCTTTCAAGCATAAATATCTCCTTATCTGTTTACAGTGCAATCACTTAAAAAAGCAAAATAGTTTTCCGAAAAAACAGGATTAACATTTCCGAGCTTTTTTGAGTTATATGCAATAAGTTCGTTTTTAAAATATAAAGGTATATGCGGATAGTTTTCTCTGAAATCCGCCTGTAATTTAGAAATTGCATCTTCTCTTGAACCGCTTGCGTCAATCAGCCGATTAAGCAGAGAGTCGGTTTTCTCGGAGGAGTAACCGCCGAAGTTAAGGCTTCCGCCGCTGCCGATAAGCGGGCGCAAATTCATATCACAGCTCAAAACAGTGCTGCCTATATATAAATCAAAATCCCCGTTTGTCAAACGCTCCATGTATGAATCAAAGTCCACGGCAATAACGTTTGCGGCTATTCCTGCGTTGCCGAGAGCGGTTTTTACGCTTTCTGCGGCGGATATGCGGGAATTGTTTTCTTCATTTACAAGTATATCAAAATCAAGGAATATGGATTCGCCATCAATATCTACATATGCATAGCCGGAGTCTGTATATTCGCATTTTGCCGCCTTGACAGCGTCATCGTAAGTTAAAAGGTTTTCGTTTTCGGTATAGTACTGCGAATTTGGATTTATCGGAATATCGCAGGAAGAAGCATATGTGCCAAATATAGATTCCGTCGGGTTTGCCCGGTTAATTGCGGCGGCAATCAAACGCCTTATATCGCCTCTTTGCAAAAGGTCATTCTGCATATTTATACCCATGAAAGTATAGTTTTGCGAATAAACAGTGGCATACTGAATACTGTCGCTAAGCGAAATTTTACCGGCCGACTCCTGATTTATTTTAACAAAATCGGTTATTCCTGAGCTGAAAGCGCTGTATGCGGCGTTTTCATCGGGCAAAACATTTAAGTTAACCTCATTAATATTGGCTTTGATGATTTTGCTGTCGCTGTTTTTTTCAAGAACCATAGCGCTTTCTTCATTATACGATTTCAATTTAAAAGCACCGGTCCCGATGGGAGAATACTCAGCGGAATTGTTTACCATATTTCCTCTTTCATATTTCAGGATAGGAAATGTCAGCATGGCGGCAGCACCGCTGTTCGGCTGTTTCAGGTAGAAAACAACCGTAGAATTATCAGGCGCACGCACGTTTTCTATAAGAGCGTCAACAGTGTTGTGACAGTATATTTCGGCATAAGACAGAACAGCATTCACAGTGTAAACAACGTCACTTGCAGTAAAGGCGCTTCCGTCATGCCAGGTCACACCGCTTTGAAGATGCACCGTAAGAGTATCGGCGTTGTCCGAATATTCGTAACTGCTTGCAAGAGCGGGGCGTACTTTAAAATTGCTGTCAATATAAAAAAGTGAGTCGTACAGTAACATAAATGCGTTGCGGTTCACTTCAATATTTGTAAGCAAAGGATTGAGAGTGTCTGGCTTTTGCATATATGCTTCCACAGTTCCGCCGCTTTTTGACGAGGAGCGGATATTTATAAAATTGTGTTTTTCTTCGTTTTCGGTTGTTCTTCCGCAGCTGCACAATGAGAAAATTACAGCTGTCGCTAAAATGATTATTGCTGTTTTTTTCACAGTACAGCCCTCCAATCGTTTTTATTTGTTTTCGTGCAAAAGCTTGCTTAGCTCGGACATAAAGGTATCAATATCTTTAAATTCACGGTAAACAGAGGCAAAACGCACATAAGCCACCTGGTTAATCGCACGCAGATTTTCCATAACCATTTCGCCTATACGCTCACTGCTTACTTCACGGCACAAGCTGTTTTGAAGCGTAGTTTCAACGTTTATTGCGATTTTTTCCATATCGTCTACCGAAACGGTTGTTTTCTCGCAGGCGCTTACAAGACCGTTCATAATTTTTTGCCTGTCAAAAAGCTGACGGCTTTTATCTTTTTTAACTACAATAATGGGAGAGGTCTCTATTTTCTCATATGTTGTAAAACGCTTGCCGCAACTCATACACTCACGTCTGCGGCGTATAGTACCTCCTTCGTCGGTGGGTCTTGAATCTATAACCTTGCTTTCAAGGAAATCACAGTAAGGACATTTCATATTTTATTCATTCCTTTCGATTGTGGATAATATACCAACTTTAATTATAATACAAAATTCACTCAAGGTCAACACTAAATTGGAAATTTTATCAAAGATTTAATTGTATATAAAATTTTAAACATTGTTAATTGTTGTGGATTTATGAAATGTTATGTAAAAATGCATAAAAAAATCGCAGAAACAGCTTTTTAAATATAAGAATTGCACAAAATCAATATTTTTGTTAAAAAAAGCTTGACAAAAGTAAAAAAAAGTGTTAAAATATAAAAGCTGTCAAAAAAATCAATGAGATTTTTGAGATGCGCAGTGGTCTTTGAAAATTAAACAGTATGTGAAGTGTAGGTTCAAAAGAACAATATACTTTGAGAAATAACTTAAGAGATGATAAAAGCGAAAGTTT
>CACZWA010000038.1 GCA_902784685.1 uncultured Ruminococcus sp. | reverse complement strand
TTTGCCGAGACCGTTAAGAATAACACGGAGGTCTTCTTTTCTTGCTTTGTTTGCACTTCTTGCAAGACCTATTGCGCCCTCTGCCGCCGCAAAAGACTCATGACCTGCAAGGAAAGCAAAACATTTTGTTTCTTCACGGAGAAGCATAGCTCCGAGGTTACCGTGACCGAGACCTACCTTTCTGTCGTCCGCAACCGAGCCCGGAATACAGAAAGACTGCAAGCCCACACCTATTTTTTCAGCGGCGTCCGCTGCCTTTGTGCAACCGTCCTTAATTGCGATTGCCGCACCTACCGTATAAGCCCAGCAAGCGTTTTCAAAACAGATTGGCTGAATACCTTTTACTATTCCGTAAACATCTATACCCTTATCGTCACAGATTTTCTTTGCTTCTTCTATTGAAGCTATGCCATGCTTTGCAAGCTCGGCGTTAATCTGATCAATTCTTCTTTCATAACTTTCAAATAAAGCCATTATCTCTCATTCCTTTCATTGTTTTGGTTCGGCGCTTAAACGCGCCGTTTCGGACTACTCGTGACGTGGGTCGATAAGCTTTGCCGCATCATCAACTCTGCCGTACTGTCCGCTTGCCTTTTCGTATGCTTCGTTTGCGTCCATACCTTTTGCAATCATTTCCATCATTTTGCCGAGATGCACAAACTTATAACCGATAATCTGACCTTCTTCATCAACGGCACACTTTGTAATATAACCCTCTGCAAGTTCAAGATATCTCGGACCTTTTTTAAGAGTTGCATAAGTTGTACCAACCTGTGAACGAAGACCTTTTCCGAGGTCCTCAAGACCTGCGCCTATCGGAAGACCGTCCTCCGAAAATGCCGTCTGGGAACGTCCGTAAACAATCTGAAGGAACAACTCTCTCATAGCCGTGTTTATAGCGTCACAAACAAGGTCTGTATTAAGAGCTTCAAGAATTGTTTTACCAACAAGAATTTCAGCTGCCATAGCTGCCGAATGAGTCATGCCCGAACAGCCGACAGTTTCAACAAGGGCTTCCTGAATTATACCTTCCTTTATATTTAATGTAAGTTTGCAGGTACCCTGCTGTGGAGCACACCAGCCTATACCGTGAGTAAGACCGGATATATCCTTAACTTCCTTAACCTGGGTCCATTTTCCTTCCTGGGGTATCGGAGCCGGACCGTGATATGCGCCCTTTGCAAGAGGACACATTGCTTCAACTTCCGCTGAGTATTTCATATTTTTTTCTCCTTTCAGAAAAATTATTACATATTTATGCTGTCGGTAAAATAATTTTTACCGAATATATTATAACACAAAGCTCTGACGTTTGCAACAATAATTTAACAAAAATTTTTTTCCTATTTAAAAAATTGGATTATTGCACAAAAAAATATGCCATATACGTCATTTTTTTAACAATTTTACTTTTGTTTGCTTGGCTTTTCACGCTTTAAATGCCTTTAAACCACGGTTATTGTGTAATCTTCTAATATTATAACCTATTTTATTTGTGCAAAAAGGCAAAACTTGTGCAGAGTGCATAAAAAAACCAGCCCAAGATTATACAAATGGTAAAAAAATAAAAAACACTTGCAATCTTGAAAAAATTGTGGTATAATGAAATTGACGTTAAAAAAACGTTACATATTTTGTTTATATTATAATAATATAAAAATAAAAACGGGGCGCCGGGAAAAGCGCTACCAAATAATCAGGAGAGTGATTTTTGTGAAAAAAATGGTAAGTCTTGTTCTTTTGGTTGTTATGGCACTTTGCATGATGCAGGCTGTTTCTTTTGCAGCTACGGTTAATGTTGCAAACGCTACAATGACCTACGTTGGAGCAACTGTTGGAGCAACTGGTACAGGCTATGAGTACTCGGTTACTGTAAATGCTACAGCTACCGGAACAGATGAGGTTTCTATCCTTATGTTCGGTACTCCTAACAATTCGGCTTTTGTTACAGGTGATACAGTAAATCTTGCAGTTGGCGATGCTGCTGCTAAGGATTACTATGTTTACTATGTAGACCAGACAACAGCTGCAGCCGGCGTAGCAAAATTCTCGTTTAATGTTGTTCTTCCCGAATCTGCTGACAATACTCAGTATTACATCTGGGCAGGTTCTACATCACTTGAAGCAGGCAAGCTTGACAAAACAGACCTTGCTGCATACGGCAAAGCTTTTGCTATTGACTCTGTTGCAGCTGATAAGGTTTCTATCACAGAAGGCGAATCTGTTGCATTCACAATCGCAACAAAAGACGTATTCGGTGATGCAGGTGACAACACACAGGTTGACGTTGTATATAAAGACAGCAATAACAACTATGTTGCTCTTGAAGGTGCTTATTCAAACGGCGCTTACGTTGCTTCTTTCGCAACAGCAGGCACATACAATGTTTACGGCAGATTAACAAGAAAAGAAGGCGATGTTGTTTACTCAACTAATCCGGTTGAAGTTACTGTTGCTGCTGCTGCTAAACCTTCAGGCATCTTGGGTGACGCTGATAACGATACTTTCATTACAACAATGGACGCTGTTAAGGTTCTTAAAGTTGAAGCAAAAGACGGTGGTGATACATATCCGTTCCCGGAACAGGTTCCTGCTACAAATGCAGCAGTTACAATTCTTAGACACGTTGCAAGAATAACCTTTATTACTCAGCCCGTTGCTGAATAATATTTAATAATTAAGGATTTAATAAAAAACGGAGATGCAAACGCATCTCCGTTTTTATTTTACTCTCCCATTCACATTTATGCCTGATAATTAATAAAATAAATTAGGGAGTTGGATTTTTACGCAACCTGTTTTATGCAAAATAATTTCAAACTGCGTATCGTTGCATAATAGCACTCTCAAATATATTAATTGGAGGCATATATTTTGGCAATTTTCTATAACCGTGCAACCTTATCATACAACGGAAACACAACAAATTCAAATATTACTTCCGGCGAAATAATCGAGGCTTTAAGCGTTACAAAATCTGTCCTTGCCGACAGCTATGCAGAAGGCGAACAGATTTCTTACGCTGTAAGTATTATTAACTCAAGTTCTTCGGATATTGCAAACGTGAGCCTTACCGATAACCTCGGTGCGTACACGTTTAGCGAAACTCAAACTCTTGTTCCGCTTGACTATGTGACAGGTTCCGTCTTTGTTTTTTCAAGCGGAACATTACAGCCTACACCCACCGTTACTCCGGGTGATTCGCTCACCGTTAGCGGTTTAACAGTCCCTGCAAACGGCAATCTTCTTGTTATTTACAGCGCTGTTCCGAATGAATTTGCTCCGCTTGATATTGGAAGCACAATAACAAACACTGTTACTGTTGACGCCCCTGCCATCAGCTCACCATTGACAGCTCTGGCTTCTCTTGCTATATCAGACAGTCCGGCTCTCAGCATAACAAAAACGCTTACACCTCTTTCGGTAGAAGAAAACGGCAGAATAACATACACTTTTGTTATTGAAAACACAAGCGCCGCACCTGCCGAAGCCGCTGATAATCTTATTATCACCGATACCTTTGACCCGATTTTAAGTGATATTGCCGTAACTTATAACGGCACGGCATGGGCAGAAACCACAAATTATACTTACAGCGAAACCACCGGTGAATTTGCAACAAATGCCGGTCAGATTACCGTGCCTGCGGCAACAATGGTGCAAAACCCCACGACAGGAGAAATATCTGTCACACCGGGTACAAGCACAGTTGTTGTTTCGGGTAATATCTGATTTAAGCATACCGCTTAAATCAGATATTTTAAAATCGGAGCATCCATATTCGGATGCTCCGATTTGCACCTAAAATATTTTATTCCGCAAGAATTTTCTTTAAGAATTTGCCTGTTTCAGATTTTTTATTTTTAGCAACTTCTTCCGGCGTACCTGTCGCAACAACTCTGCCGCCCTTGTTTCCGCCTTCCGGACCGAGGTCAATAATATAATCCGCAGTCTTTATAACATCCAGATTATGTTCAATTACAATAACAGTATTTCCTCCGTCAACAAGCTTGTTTAAAACTTCAATAAGCCTGTGAACGTCCGCCGTATGAAGCCCCGTTGTCGGCTCATCGAGAATATATACCGTCTTTCCTGTTGCTTTTTTTGCAAGCTCTGTTGCAAGTTTAACACGCTGCGCCTCACCGCCCGAAAGCGTCGTTGCGCTCTGACCCATTTTAATATACCCAAGTCCCACATCTTTTATGGTTTGCAACTTGTTTTTTATACGGGGAATATTTTCAAAGAAATCCACGCCTTCTTCGATTGTCATATCAAGCACATCTGCTATACTTTTGCCTTTATACTTGACTTCAAGTGTTTCACGGTTATATCTCTTACCCTTGCAGACCTCACACGGCACATATATATCCGCAAGAAAATGCATCTCTATTTTTACAATACCGTCACCTGCACAGGCTTCGCACCTTCCGCCGCTAAGGTTAAAGCTGAACCTTGAAGGACCGTAGCCACGCATTTTTGCGTCGTTTGTCGCCGCAAAAATGTTTCGTATATCGGTAAATACCCCCGTATATGTTACCGGGTTCGACCTCGGCGTTCTGCCAATCGGCGACTGGTCGATATTTATAACCTTATCAAGATATTTAAGCCCGATAATATCCTTGTGCTTTCCTGCCTTCTGTCTTGCGCCGTTAAGCTCGTTTGCAAGCCTCTTGTAAAGAATTTCGCTTATCAGCGAGCTTTTTCCGCTTCCCGAAACGCCGGTAACTGCCGTCATAACGCCAAGCGGAAATTCAACGTCAATATTTTTAAGATTATTCTCTGCCGCACCGCAAACTTTAAGCATTTTACCGTTGCCCTTACGCCTTTCGGTCGGAACGGGGATTTTCTTTGCACGGCTTAAATACTGTCCTGTTATGGAATTTTTGTTTGCCTTAATATCCTCTACTGTTCCCTCGGCAACTACTTTGCCGCCGTGAACACCTGCGCCCGGACCAATATCCACAATCCAGTCGGCGGCATACATTGTATCCTCGTCATGTTCAACCACAATAAGCGTGTTGCCAAGCTGTTGAAGCCCACGGAGAGCTTTAAGGAGTTTTTCGTTATCTCGCTGGTGCAGTCCTATACTCGGCTCATCGAGTATATAAAGCACACCCATAAGTCCCGAACCAATTTGCGTTGCAAGCCTTATTCGTTGCGCCTCACCGCCCGAAAGCGAGCCTGCCCCTCGGCTCAGCGTAAGGTAATCAAGTCCTACATTAACAAGAAAGCCGAGTCTTGCTTTAAGCTCCTTCACAATTTGATGCGCAATCTTTTCCTCACGTTCGGTCATTTTGAAATTTTCAATAAACTTTTTCGACTCATCAACAGGCAAATCGCAAAGCTCTTTAATATTCAGTCCGCCTACCGTAACCGCAAGAATTTCAGCTTTTAATTTTGCTCCTTTGCAAACGTTACACGGCGTTGTACTCATATAGTTCTCTATATCGGCCTTAGTCCATTCCGAGGTGGACTCACGGTATCTTCGTTCAAGGTTATTTATAATTCCTTCAAATTTTCCCATAAACTTGCCGGATGATTTTTTATGCTCGTAGCTGTATTCAAGCTCTTCCTGCGTTCCGTAAAGCAAGGCATTTACCGCTTCACTGCTCATATCGCATATCGGAGTATTAAAGTCAAAATTATAACGTTTTGCAAGCGACGAAAGATACATATGGGCAATTGAATTTTTTTCTTTTATACTGCTCCAGCCGCTCGCCGTAATTGCCCCTTCGTTGATTGAAAGCTTGTGATTTTTAAGCACAAGCGCAGGGTCAACACCCATAACAAACCCAAGACCTGCGCAGTGAGGACATGCCCCGTAGGGATTATTAAACGAAAAAGCTCTGGGGCTTAGCTCAGGCATACTTATGCCGCAGTCGGGGCAGGCATAGCTTGAGCTGAAAACACGCTCCTCGCCGCCTTTAAAATCTATAAACACAAGTCCTTCGCCTATGTCGAGTGCGGTTTCGATTGAATCTGCAAGTCTGCTTTTAACATCATCACGAACAGCAATTCTGTCAATGACAATTTCTATATTATGCTTCTTTGTTTTTTCAAGCTTAATTTCTTCTTCCAATTCACGCATTTCACCGTCAATTCTCGCTCTTACATAACCGTTTTTGCGGGCGTTTTCAAGAACTTTCAAATGCTCGCCCTTTTTACCTCTTATAACAGGTGCAAGCACGGTAAACTTTGTGCCTTCCGGATATTCCAAAATTCTGTCCGTCATTTGGTCAACAGTCTGTTGCTGAATTTCCTTGCCGCACTTCGGGCAATGAGGTATGCCTATTCGGGCATACAAAAGTCTTAAATAATCGTAAATTTCGGTAACCGTTCCAACCGTTGAACGTGGATTTTTTGAGGTGGTTTTTTGGTCAATCGAAATAGCCGGCGAAAGCCCTTCAATATAGTCAACATCGGGCTTTTCCATCTGCCCCAAAAACTGCCTTGCATATGACGAAAGCGACTCAACATAGCGCCTTTGCCCCTCTGCATAAATTGTATCAAAAGCAAGAGAGGACTTGCCCGACCCCGAAAGACCGGTTATAACCACAAACTTGTCTCTCGGAAGCGTAAGGCTTATATTTTTAAGATTATGCACTCTTGCACCTTTTATTTTTATATTTTCAAGCGACATAAATTTTACCTCTTTTTCTGTTTTGGCAAATCCTCATAAATTGCCTCAATAAGCTTATTTAAAAAATGTCCTTCAAAAGGCTCACATATTAAAAGCATCTCTTTTGCACCCTCATACGGCGGTTCAAAAACAGGGTTTTCCACCATTTCAACCGCTGTTTTTGTGGGCTTCAAAAGAAAGCGGTTATCGTAAATTCCGCCAATAACCTTGCCCCTAAAATATAATATATACTCGCCCATCATCGGGCGGTATGATATATCATCCATTTCCGCAAGGGCTTCTAAAACCGCATCAAGATATTTTCTATCCGAAGCCATGCCTTCACCTACATTTCAAGCTCTTTTATTTTATCACGAAGCACTGCCGCATATTCAAAATCAAGCTCTTTTGCGGCTCTCTGCATTTCGGCGGTAAGCTGTTCTTTAAGCTTGACTCTTTCCGCCTTTGTAAGCTTCTTCTTATGCTTTTCACCCTCGTCGGGCTTGCTTATTTCTATAATATCTCTGACTTCTTTTACAATACTCTTGGGAGTAATTCCATGTTCTTTATTATATTTATCCTGAATTTCACGGCGGCGGTTTGTTTCGTTTATTGCATTTCGCATTGAAGGCGTAACCGTATCGGCATACATAATAACCTTGCCTTCTGCATTTCTTGCCGCTCTGCCTATGGTCTGAATAAGCGAAGTCTCGCTTCTTAAAAAGCCCTCTTTATCGGCGTCTAAAATTGCAACAAGCGAAACCTCGGGAATATCAAGCCCTTCTCTTAAAAGGTTAATTCCCACAAGCACATCAAACTTGCCGAGCCTTAAATCTCTTATTATTTCCATACGTTCAATTGTCTCAACGTCCGAATGAAGATAGCGCACTCTTACACCGTGTTCGGTAAAATAATCGGTGAGAGATTCCGCCATCTTTTTGGTGAGAGTTGTTACAAGCACACGTTCATTTTTCTTTGCTCTTTCAAAAATCTCACCCATAAGGTCATCAATCTGCCCTTCTACGGGTCTTACAATAATTTCGGGGTCGAGAAGCCCCGTAGGCCTTATAATTTGCTCCGCAACCTGTGAGCTGTGCTGTTTTTCGTAGTCGCCCGGTGTTGCGGAAACAAAAATAACCTGGTTTATTTTGCTTTCAAATTCTTCAAAATTTAGCGGTCTGTTATCGAGCGCCGAAGGAAGCCTGAAACCGTATTCCACAAGGTTGGTTTTTCTTGCCCTGTCGCCGTTGTACATAGCCCTAACCTGCGGAATTGTAGCGTGGGATTCATCAATTATAAGAAGATAATCATCGGGGAAATAGTCGAGAAGCGTATGCGGCGTACTTCCGGGCGCTCTGCGGCTAAGTACCCTCGAATAGTTTTCAATGCCCGAACAAAAGCCGATTTCTCTAAGCATTTCAATATCGTAATTTGTTCTCTGCTCAATGCGCTGTTTTTCAAGAAGCTTGCCCTGTGCTTCAAATTCTTTGCATCTGTCCTCAAGCTCATGCTCAATATCTTTTATTGCAAGCTCCAGCTTGTCCCTCGGCGTAACATAGTGAGACGCCGGGAAAATGGCAATATGGCTGAGCGTGCGGATAATATTCCCCGTTATCTGCTCAACCTCCGAAATTCTGTCGATTTCATCGTCCCAGAACTCAACTCTTATTATTTTGTCGCTTGCGCCGGCAGGAAAAATTTCAACAACCTCGCCCCTAACTCGGAACTTACCTCTCGAAAAATCAATATCGTTTCTCTCGTACTGCAAGCTGACAAGCTTTAAAAGCAACTTATCACGTCCGTAGCTCATGCCCGGACGGATTGAAATTACCATATTTTTATAATCAATCGGGTCACCAAGAGAATATATACAGCTTACGGACGAAACAATAACCACATCTCTGCGCTCAAAAAGAGCCGCCGTTGCGGAATGGCGCAGGCGGTCAATATCATCGTTTATGGACGAATCCTTTTCTATATAAGTATCGGTTGCGGCAATATACGCCTCCGGCTGATAATAGTCGTAGTACGAAACAAAATATTCAACGGCGCTGTCCGGAAAGAACTCTTTAAGCTCACTGCAAAGCTGTCCCGCAAGAGTTTTATTATGTGCCAAAACAAGCGTGGGACGTTTAACCCTGGCAATTATGTTTGCCATGGTAAAGGTTTTTCCGGAGCCTGTAACGCCCATAAGCGTTTGCGCCTTCATATTATTTTCAACACCACGGACAAGCATATCAATAGCCTGCGGCTGGTCGCCCGTTGGTTTATAACTGCTTACAACCTTAAAATCCGACATAGGCTGTCTCCTTATCAAACATTTGTTCGGTAAATATTATAGCATATTCCGCCGTTCTTGTCAAGGGTTTTTATCACTTTTCATCATATTATCTTGTTATGCCTTCATACTGCTTTGAAAAACGGCAATGCAAGCTACTCCGCACTTTTACCACTCAAATGTGTTTATCATATCGCCGTCTTCCTTCCAAACAAAAACTCTGCCGCCGCATTGTTCAAAAATATAATTTTTGCTTTTTTGCATTTTCTCTATTTCTTTTCCGTCCGAAGTAAAAAGCCTTCTTCCTTTTGCAATAAGAAAATCCTTGCCGTTAAATCCGACTATTCTTTCCTTTTTTGGCGCCTCGTAAAGCGTTTCAAAATTTTCACCGTCAAAGGTCATAACTTTGTCTGATATGTGCAGACGGCTTGGAAGGTTATAGTACCCTGCCGAGGTATAGCCGTTTTGCTTTTGAGCAAGTATATATATTTTCCCGTTTTCCGCATAAATATTTGATGTAAGGTAGTGGTAGCCGTCAGGCAATGAGACGGTTTTTAAGAGCCTGCCGTCCGCTCCGTAAATGCGGAACGTACATCTGTCGCTGTAAGAAGTTATTATTTTTTCGCTGTCAATGTATAAAAGTGATTGTTCGTTTAATCCACGGGTTATTATGCGACCCTCTTCATCTATAACCGCCGAATATTCAAGCGTATCGTCGTTTGCAAAAAAGCGGTAGCCGTCATGTGTTTCCGATACCGTCACCTTATCTTTTGACGGAAAAGGCTCTTCCTCATCGTATCTTATCTCTTTGTCCGCACGGTAAATCCAGTGCTGATAAATAGACCTTTATATAAAAGCCCTGCTTCAAGGGCTTCGCTTTTGCCCGACTTTAAATTATACCTGCAAATTCTGTCGCCGTTTACATAATAAATATTCTCGCCCGATACTGCAAGGCTGTAAGTATTACCTTCCGAAATAAGCTCCGAACCCGCTTTGTCATACACCTTACCGCCGGATATATAAAAGTAGTCCTCATTTGTAACGGCGCAGCGTCTTGCCGTCGGTACTTGCGGCGAAAAAGCATATATTTGATATCTGCTCGTGTCTGAAAGGTAAAAAAGAATAAATATAACGGTGAGAAAAATCAGCGCCAAGGCGGTAAACATCAAAATTTTAAAGCTCCGACAGCGCAAGAAATTAACTATTTTCATAATCTTTCATTCCTATTTCTTTGTATTCTTTTTTCAAATCAGCTCTTAAAAAATGAGATTTTGTAAAGTAGTGCCACCAATACGGTTTCAATGCGCTGTCGGCACTTCCGTAAATACTCCATACAGTTCCCCAACCGTCAAATTTCCATTGTCCGTTATCTTTTTTATAACTTACCGTATCGCCATGAAGCCCCGAAATGCCTATATAATATACTACAGCCCGTTCTTTTGAATATTCAATAACTTTAACATATGGAGCTGGATCAATCATTGTATGCTCTGTATACAATTTCGGGTCGGAAAACTCGTATTTATGTAGACGTGTAAGTATCTCACATTTTACCGTACCTGTAAGTACAAATGCGCATATAAATACAAGTACTAAAAATACCAAAAGCTTGTGACTGCGCAAGACATTAACTATTTTCATAATCTTTCACCATTGCCTTTCTGCCGCAATATATAGCCAAAACGCCAGATTTGAAGTTACAACCGCAAGCAGTATATTTTTTAAAAAATATCCGAGCTTTTCAGGCTTCGCCCTTGTAAGCATTAAGTATATAGCCGTGGTCAATATTTCGCCTGCAAGAAGCATGGCAAAAAAAGCCGTCTCCGCATTATATCTTGCAAGCGGTGTAATTAGGTTGCCGTACAAATCGCCAAAAGCTATGCCGATAATTATAAAAACCAAAAAGAAATTTATTTTTTCTGTCTTTTTCATATTGTTGCTCTCCATTCCGCTTTAATAGAAAAATCTCATTCCTACCGAAAAGCTTAATACTACCCAAAGAGAATAGCAAATAAGAGTTATTATTACAGAACAGATAATGAACAAAACGCTTTTTAGGGCGTACGCAAATCTGCTTACCTCCGTTATGGGCTTAACTGCCGCAAGGTAAATTAGGGCAGTCACAGCCGCAATCATTGCAGGCACGGCAAAGAACATTATGTTTTCTATCTGTTTTGGAAAAAACTTAAGTGCAAAGAAAACCCCTCTTGCTCCTACCCTTGTACCGAGCAACAGCCCTATTAAAGCAAAGGTTAATACAAAATTAATTTTTCTGCTTATGTTCATTTTAATCTCCCTTCCTCCGGAGGCTGACGCAAAAGGAACTTTCACGTTAAGTACACCATAATCAGACCCATAGAGTTTAGCTCTGCTAAATATTTGTTGCCTTATAAAAAGCTGTTTTCTATAAAACAAGCAAGGCTGCAAAGTAGCAGCCTTCAGAGTGCTGACAAACTCGGTCTACCGCAAGCAAACTAATACAAGGCAGGAGTTTAACGGTTTTTATTTGACAGTTATATGACAAAAAGGATAATGGTGCGGTTTTGTTAAAAACCGTACCATTGCTTGCTTTCCGCCCTTTAAATCTCTACCGTACCCATGTACGCCGACGAGTTTTAAAGGACGAAATATACCTTCGCTTTTCAGCCTCTGCTCAGCTTAATGACTTTGTCATTAAGCTGAAGGCTGCAAAGTAGCAGCCTTAAAAAATTTATGCCTTATACGAATCCTTTAACGACACCGTTCTGTTAAACACGATATGTTCGGGCGTACTGTCCTTATCGGCGCAGAAATAGCCGTTACGCACAAACTGGAACTTATCGCCCGGCTTTGCGTCTCCAAGCGCCGCTTCAAGCTTACAATGAATAATTTCAAGAGAATTGGGATTTAGATTCTGCGTGAAATCCTGCACGCCTTCCTCATCGGACGGGTTCTCGACGTTAAACAGCCTGTCATAAAGCCTTACCTCGGCGTCTACGCAATGAGCACATGATACCCAGTGTATTGTACCTTTAACCTTCCTGCCGTCGGGGGCGTTGCCGCCTCTTGTTTCGGGGTCGTAGGTACAGTGAACAACCGTAATTTCGCCGTTTTCATCTTTTTCCACGCCTGTGCAGGTTACAAAATATGCGCCACGAAGCCTTACCTCTTTGCCCGGAGCAAGGCGGAAAAATTTCTTTTCGGGCTCCTCTTTAAAGTCCTCACGCTCGATATATATTTCCCTTGAAAAAGTAATCGGAGCGGTAACCTCTTTATCACTCGGCGAGGTCTGCACCTGAAGCTCCTCGGTTACTCCTTCCGGATAATTATCAATAACCACTTTAAGCGGATTAAGCACCGCCATGGCTCTCGGAGCGTTAAGGTTGAGGTAATCTCTCACGCAATGTTCAAGAAGCGCAAAGTCAACAACGCTGTTTGCCTTTGCAACGCCTATACGGCTTACGAAATCAAGAATTGCCTCAGGCGGAAAGCCCCTTCTTCTCATGCCGCAAAGGGTGGACATTCTCGGGTCGTCCCAGCCGGACACAATACCGTCTTCTACAAGCTTTAAGCATTTTCTCTTGCTTGTGAGCGTATAGTTAAGGTTGAGCCTTGCAAACTCAATCTGCCTTGAAGGCTTATCAAACAAGCCCACCTCTTTTAAAAACCAGTCATAAAGCGGTCTGTGATTTTCAAACTCAAGCGAGCAAAGCGAATGGGTAACGCCCTCCGCCGTATCGGAAATCGGGTGAGCGAAGTCGTACATCGGGTAAACGCACCATTTATCGCCTGTACGGTGATGAGTCGCCTTTAAAATTCTGTAAATTACGGGGTCACGCATATTAAGGTTCGGGCTTGCCATATCAATTTTGGCACGAAGAACTTTTTCGCCCTCCTCAAACTCGCCCTCGGTCATACGTCTGAACAAATCCATATTTTCTTCAACGCTTCGGTTTCTGTACGGACTTTCTTTACCCGGCTCGGTGAGCGTTCCGCGGTACTCTCTTATTTCGTCCGCCGAAAGGTCGCACACATAAGCCTTGCCCTGCTCAATAAGAGATATTGCGCATTTATACATAATATCAAAATAGTCCGAAGCGTAGTACACATTGCCCCACTTAAAGCCGAGCCATTCAATATCCTCTTTTATGGCGTCAACATATTCCGTATCTTCTTTTATCGGGTTGGTATCGTCAAGGCGAAGGTTGCACACACCGCCGTATTTTTCTGCGGCGGCAAAGTCAATGGAAATCGCCTTTGCGTGACCTATATGAAGGTAGCCGTTAGGTTCGGGCGGAAAACGGGTCTGAACTTTGTCGTAAACCTTTTCTTCCAAATCCTTGTCAATTGCGTCATAAATAAAATTTGTACCTAAATCAACCATTATTTTTTGCTCCATTCTATTGCTTTATCTATTCTTAAAAGTGCTTCCTTTTCACCAAGAACCTGCATTATTGCGCACAAATCGGGCGTATTGCGTCTGCCCGTCACCGCAACACGGATTGCCGTTGCAAAGTCGCTGACTGCGCCTTTATAGCTTTCCGGATTTTTCTTATATTCCTTCGGATTTTTGGCATATCCCATAGAGAGCGCAAGCTCTTTAAGCTTTGCAAACCACTCCTCGTTATTATCCTCCGGCTTATATATTTCCTTATACGCCGTAAGAAGCTCCGAAATATTTTCCTTGCCGATTTCGGGCATATCTTCATATGTTGGCTCAAATTCATAAAAATACGCCGTGTAATCCTCAATATCGCTCCATTTTGCAATATCTTTCCTGGGCTTTTCGCCGCCCCTTTCTATCGCAAAAATTGCTTTTGCATAAGAGGGGTTGTCCGTCAGCTTTTTGTAAAGCGGCTCATTATACTGCTTTGCCCATTCGGTAACAAAATTATATATTTCCTCTGCGTTATATCTTGTTACATCATTTTTCGCAACATCGTTAAACTTATCAAGGTCAAAAAGCGCACCGCTAACGCTCATTTTATCAAGCGAAAACGGAAACTCGGAATTTGAAAGCGTGGGGTTATCTCTGCGCCATTCCTCATAGTTGGAGTTTGCAAGGGTTAACAGATATTCCGTAACGGCATTTGTCGGATAGCCCTGCTCATGATAAAAAGTTACAGCCGCTTCGGGGTCTTTACGCTTGCTGAGCTTTC
>CACZWA010000037.1:14911-20611 GCA_902784685.1 uncultured Ruminococcus sp. | reverse complement strand
CCAAATGCCCTTGCAGTTGAGCGGTAAATTCCCGTTACATAGCCCATCTTCTTGCAAGAAACAATTTTACCTCTTTTGGTTTTTATTATTTCGCCGCCTTTTAAAAGTTCATCAATGATAAAGTAAAACTCTTCCCTATCCTCTTTTGGAACTGAGAGTAAAACGGCAATTTCGTCCTCTTTCATAGGCGTATAAACGTCGTCGTCAATAAACCCTTTTATTTTTTCTTTTCTATCCATTTATTCAATAATCAGCTTCGGGGTGAAATTCAAATACTCACATGATACAAAGTGAAAATAAGTGTTTCCGAACTGTCCTTCAAATTTCTTTTTCTGTGCCGCAGAATGTAAATGTCCGTAAACGCAGATTTCAACGCCGTACTTTTCAAAAAGCTCCAGAACTTTTTCGTCAGGCTCAAGGCCTGATTTTGACGGCGGATAGTGCGTTTGAACAAGTTTTCTTTTTATTCCGCTTTCGTCTGCCATTTTAAGAGAAAGCTCAAGCCTCGAAATTTCCCTTTCGTAAAGAAGCTTGTCGTGCATAAGCTTTTCACTTGCATCTGCATTTTCTTTAAAAGCGTTAAAATTATAAAAATAGCCCTTGTTTCCACATATTGCAATATTCCCATATTCATAAAAATTATTATGCAAAAAAGATATTGTATCAAAATTATTTTCATCGAGATATTCTTTTAGCTTTTTATGCGACTCCCACCAGTAGTCATGATTGCCCTTGCTTATTACCTTTTTACCGGGAAGGTCGTTTATGAATTTAAGGTCCTCATAGGCATCTGCAAGATACATAGCCCACGATATATCCCCCGGCACAAGAAGGAGATCATCGTCTTTCAGAATTTTACAGCCTTCTTCAAGCTTTTCCATATGGTTATCCCACTCGGCGCCGAATATATCCATAGGCTTATCTTGTATGCTTTTGTAAAGGTGCAAATCCGAAAGCGCATAAATTGACATATTTTTACTCCTTTTCCATAATAATTGTGAATTGTTTTTGCAAAAAACGGGCAAAATTCTTTTGCAGACAAATAAACTGCAAAAAGTAATTCGGAGGTGTTTTCCGTTGTCAAGAGAAAACAATAAAGATGTTATAGCCGATGTTGATTGCTCTGTTAAAAACTGCGTGTATAACGCTCAGGGAAAATGCAGTGCCGATAATATCAGCATAAACTGCAAAACGGCTGTTACCGAAGGTGAAACAAGCTGTCATACCTTTGAGCTTAAATAACGGTTATCCTTTGTTTCCCCTTTGTTAATATCCTCTAAAAAATGACCTGTTCATAAGCCTTTCGCTCCTGTGAACAGGTCGTTTTTGTTTTATTTTATGCCGAGCATTCCGCTAACAACATTTATCATATCTTCTTTTGCGCATTTCGTATCAAAACGTACTGCCTTTGTTTTAAGCTCCGAAAGTGATTTCGGTATTTCAAGTCCCGTTTTCCTGTTCAGCGCATCAAGAATATCAAATTCATCCATATTTTCGATTTTTGCCTGCGGTGAAATACTGCTGTAAACCGCACTGTTGAATTTGTACGGATTTGCGGTAGAAGCAATAACCGTAGGCGTTTTATCGCCCGTTTCAGCGACATACTGCTCATATACATTATAAGCAACCGCCGTGTGAGTATCCATAAGGTATTTATGCTCGTTCCAAACCTTGCATATTGAAGCTTTTGTCGCTTCATCATCGCAAAAGCCGCCGAAAAATCTTTCCGACACAACTTTTTTGGTTTCTGGAGATATTTCGTATTTTCCGTTTTTGCCAAGCTCCTGCATCCAGCCCGAAACACCTTTCTCATCACCCGTTATATCCGACAAAAGACGCTCAAGATTGCTCGATATAAGAATATCCATAGAAGGCGAAGAAGTGGTATGGAAGCTTCTGTTTTTATCATATATCCCTGTATTTATAAAATCCGTCAGTACGTTATTTGCGTTTGAGGCGCAGATAAACTTATTAACCGGAAGCCCCATTTTACCTGCATACCATGAAGCCAAAATATTTCCGAAGTTACCGGTAGGAACACAAATATTTATTTTATCTCCGACTTTAATTCTTCCCTTTTTCACCATATCGCAATATGCCGAAAAATAGTAAATCTGCGGAAGAAGTCTGCCCCAGTTTATTGAGTTCGCAGATGAAAGCCTGAAACCTTCGCTGTCGAGCTTTTTATTATATTCCTCATCGCCGAAAATTCTTTTTACACCTGTCTGCGCATCGTCAAAGTTGCCGTAAACCGAAGCTACGCCGACATTTTTTCCGCTTTGAGTAAGCATCTGAAGCTTCTGAATTTTGCTTACGCCGTTTTCGGGGAAGAATACAAGTATTCTTGTTCCCTCAACATCGGCAAAGCCTTCAAGGGCGGCTTTTCCTGTATCGCCCGAAGTTGCAACAAGTATAACAATTTCTTTTTTTATGTTACATTTTTTTATTGAGCAAGTCATAAGATGCGGCAAAATCTGAAGCGCCATATCTTTAAATGCGCAGGTAGGTCCGTGCCAAAGCTCAAGAATTTCCGCATCGCCGAGAGTGTGAAGCGGAGCAATTTCGTCACTGCCGAAATTGTTTGAATTATATGCGCTTAAAACGCAGTTTTCTATTTCTTCGGCGGAAAAATCCGTCAAAAACAGCGACATAATTTCTTTTGCACGCTGTGTATATGTTTTATTTGCGAGATTGCTTATTTTCTCAAGTGAAACCTTTGGTATTTCGGTAGGCACAAAAAGTCCGCCGTCGTCGGCAATTCCTTTTACAATTGCTTCTGCGGAGCTGACTTTAAGCCCTGAATTTCTCGTACTTGCATACAACATTTTATTCGTTCCTTTCGCAACATATATCAAATCAAAAACGCACGAGAACCGTGTGCCAGAGTGCTGACAAACTCGGTCTACCGCAAGCAAACCAATTTAATTAAGGGTTTAACGGTTTTATTTAACATTTATATGATAATAATATTAGTGGTGCGGTTTATAACAAAACCGCACCACTGCTTGCTTTCCGTCCTTTAAATCTCTACCGTACAAAAGTACTTAAGCGAGTTTTAAATGACGAAATATACCTTCGCTTTTCAGCCTCTGCGTCAGCTTAATGACTTTGTCATTAAGCTGACGCACGAGAACCGTGCGTTTTTTGTAAAACAAACTTTGCTATTACAGATATTTTTTCATGTAATCGGGAGCTTCGGTAACATCAATGCTCACGGTGATAATAATATTTACACCATGTTTTTCCGAAATAGCCTGTAAGTTTTCAAAAAGCTCTTCGTTTTTAAGAATATCGTCCTCGGTTATAATCTTATTTATACCGTCAACAAAGATGTTTGAAATATCGTAATCCTGCGCCATTACACCGCAAAGAAAACCGTAAAAGGTATTGTATTTTTTTATTGAATACTCAGATGTATCTATAAGTCTTACCTTTGAACTAATGTCGAAAACGTGTCTTGTGCCGTTGTTAATGAAAACAATGTGACCTTTCTCTGTCTTTACTGCTTCATTTATTCCGTCAATAAGCTGTTTCGTTTTACCTGTACCCTTTTTGCCTATAATAAGTTTTAACATAAAAACACTCCATTCCCGCAGCAAAATGCCGCAATCTTATTAAAAACAGGAAAAATCTGCTTTCAATAATAGTATAACATACTTTTTTTCAAATATCAAGTCTTTTTAAGTCTTTTCACTAATTTTTTTATTCTGCGAGTCTCTTTTCGAGTTCTTCTTTTAAGTTTTCATATCCCGGTTTGCCGAGAAGTCCGAACATATTCTTTTTATACGCCTCAACACCCGGCTGATTAAACGGATTTACGCCAAGCATATAACCGCTTATTCCGCAGGCTTTCTCAAAGAAGTAAATCATATATCCGAAATTGTAAGCGTCAAGCTTCGGAACATTAAGCACAATATTCGGTACGCCGCCGTCGTTATGTGCAAGAAGTGTTCCTTCAAATGCCTTGTCGTTTACATAGCTCATTTTTTTACCTGCAAGGTAATTAAGCCCGTCAAGGTCGTTTTCCGCACTCGGAATTACAACATCGTCGTCTGTACTTTCAAAGTGAATAACCGTTTCAAAAAGGTTTCTCAGACCTTCCTGAATATACTGACCCATGGAGTGAAGGTCGGTTGAAAAGCCTGCGGCAGCCGGGAAAATACCTTTGTTATCCTTGCCCTCGCTCTCTCCGAAAAGCTGTTTAAACCATTCAGCAAAATAATGCATTCTCGGCTCATAATCAATCATCATTTCCGTAACCTTGCCTTTTCTGTAAAGGCAATTTCTGATTGCGGCATATGTGTAGCAAGCGTTATTTCTGTCGGGTTTTGCAAAATCGCTGTGTGCGTCCTGTGTGCCTTTAATCATAGCGTCTGTATCAATACCTGCGGCAGCTATCGGAAGAAGCCCGACAGCCGTATATATGCTGTAACGGCCGCCAACGTCATCGGGTACTACAAAAGTTTCGTAGCCTTCTTCATCCGCAACTGTTTTAAGCGCACCTTTTTTTGCGTCTGTTGTTGCATATATTCTCGACCTTGCGCCGTCTTTGCCGTATTTCTTCTCAAGAAGTTCTTTCAAAACTCTGAATGCAATTGCAGGCTCGGTTGTTGTGCCTGATTTTGAGATTACGTTAACCGAAAAATCTCTATCCTTTAAAAAACCAAGCAAATGGTTAAGATAACCGCCGCTTATCGAGTTACCTGCATATACAATTTGCGGATTTTTTCTTTCTTCCTTTGTCATCATAGCCGAAAATTCATTATTCATTGCCTCTATTGCGGCTCTTGCGCCAAGATACGAGCCGCCAATACCTACAACAACAAGCACATCGGAATCTGCCTGAATTTTTGCGGCCGCTTTTTTTATTCTCTCATATTCCTCTTTGTCATAATTTATCGGCAAGTCAACCCAGCCGAGGAAATCACTTCCTGCACCTGTTTTTTCGTGAAGCGTTTTATGTGCCGCCTCAACTTCGGGCCAGATATTGTCAAGCTCATGCGAGCTTAAAGCTCTCGAATAGTCAATTTTAATCATTTAAAGCCGTCCTTTCCACGTTGGTGCATTGTGGTATTTATATTTCGACAAAAATCTGCCATGCACCCTTTTATATAAATATATAACACATAATTTATATAAAATCAATAGCATTTTGTCAGATTTGGTATTTTATTTTTTTATGTTCAATTCGTTTGAGTCAAGTATTATTGTAACCGGCCCGTCACCTATTATTTCCACAGTCATATCAGCGCCGAAAACTCCTGTTTCAACTTTATCTTCAAGAAGCTCCGAGCATATTTCAACAAAACGCTCATAAAGAAATTTAGCAATTTGTCCGCCGGCGGCTCCCGAAAAGCTTGGCCTTTTTCCTTTGCGGCAATCCGCATAAAGCGTAAACTGCGAAACTGCAAGCAGTCTGCCGCCTGCCTGTTTTAAAGAAAGGTTCATTTTCCCATCCTCGTCCTCGAAAATCCTAAGTCCGACCATTTTTTCGGCTACCGTTTTAAGAATGGCTTCATCGTCATCGGGCGCAATGCCAATAAGTGCGGCTACGCCCTTTTCTATGCTTCCCGTAACTTTTCCTTCAACTTCCACAGAAGCTCTTTTTACTCTTTGTAAAACAACTTTCATATTTTTTTGGTTTCCTCTTTTCTAAGGTATTCTATCGCCGTTTCAAGCTGCGTATCGTCGTCGCCTTCT
>CACZWA010000037.1:0-14850 GCA_902784685.1 uncultured Ruminococcus sp. | reverse complement strand
GTCAAATACATTGCGCTTACGGCCTTTCCGTTTTCGTATTCAAAAGGTATTGTAACCTGCGCAATCGCTTTTCCGTAAGTCTGCTCGCCTATTACGGCTGCTCTGCCGTTATCGTGAAGGGCGGCGGTGAGCAGCTCCGAAGCGCTTGCGCTTCCGCCGTTTACAAGCACGCACATTGGCGCTGTTATTTTCTGCTTGCCGTTTGTTTTAATTTCCGTACGCCCTCCGTCTTTATATTCAAACGTTGTAAGCGTACATTTCGGCAAAAGCATATTCGCAATGTTTCTCATTGAATAAAGCGTTCCGCCGCCGTTATCTCTCAAATCAAGTATAAAATATTTTGCGTCCTTTATTTTTTCGGCGTGTTCTTTAAACTCACCGTATGTCTCATTATCAAAGGAATGTATTTTTATATAGCCTATATCTCCCTCAATAATTTTGCTTTCAACGGTTTTGCTCACAATTTTTTCTCTTACAACATCGGCCGTATATTCTTCGCCGTTACGCTTCAGCGTTAGATTTACGGTAGTTCCCAAGCCTTTTTCGTCAACCTGAATAAGCTTAACGGCTTCATCAAGCTTGTCTCCGTTTACTTCGGTGCTGCCCACCTTAACCAGAATATCTCCCGCCTTTATTCCTGCACGGTCGGCGGCCGCCCCCTCTTGAACGGAGGTTATCAGAAGCTCATTTGTTTCAGACTCTACTGTAACAACAACTCCTATTCCGTAATAATGTCCCTGAATATTACGGTCAAGCTTTTCGTAATATCCTTTTGGATAAAAAGCGGAATATCTGTCTCCGAGTGCTTGTACCATAGAAGCTATTGTATAATCTTTTACAAAATCCTCATCATAGTCAAGCACAAAATTTTTCCTAATAATATCGTAAGCGTCGCCGACTTTTTTACCGACAGGATTTTTCATATATAAACAGCTCACAGCCCCTGCCCACACAAGCGAGGTTGCAAGAACCGTTGAAATTATTCTGACAGGCGTTTTAAAGCGTTTCATTTGCTGTTCCCCTTTTTTAAAAAAGGTTTTGCAAAACTGCAAAACCTTTTAAAGTATTTTTAGTTATTCTCAATAAAAGTATTAATTTTTTCTACAAGCTCATCAGCGTCAACTCCGTGAACGGCGCAAGCCATTTCAATAGATTCGCCGCTTGCCGACGGGCAACCCAGACAGTGCATTCCGATTTCAAAGAAAAACTGTGCCGTATCGGGGTTTATATTAAGAACATCCATAATTATTGTGTCTTTTGTTACTTTTTGCATTATAATCGTTCCTTTCTTTTCTTTTACTTCTATTATTATACAACTGTTTTAATAATTTGTCAAGGCTTTAACAATTATTTATACTATATTTTTTGTTCAAAGCGGCACATATTATTCAACAGTTACGGATTTTGCAAGGTTTCTCGGTTTGTCGACGTCACAACCCTTGTTTACCGCCACATAATAGGAGAAAAGCTGTAACGGAACAACCGTAAGAGAAGGCGTAAAAATATTCTCTGTTTTTGGAATATATACTACAAAATCCGCTTCCTTCTCAATTGCGGTATTGCCTTCCTGAGCAATTGCAAATACCTTTGCGCCCCTTGCTTTAACTTCTTTTATGTTACTTAAAATTTTTTCAAACAGGTCTTCCTGCGTTGCAAGCGCCACAACAAGCGAGCCGTCCTCAATAAGCGAAATAGGTCCGTGTTTAAGCTCTCCTGCGGCATACGCCTCCGAATGAATATATGAAATTTCTTTAAGCTTTAGCGAGCCTTCAAGCGCAACGCAGTAATCAAGCCCTCTGCCGAGAAAGAAAATATCTTTACTGCCGTATTTTTTTGATGCATAGTTTTGAAGCGGGGCAATATCTTCAAAAATTTTCCTTACTTTTGCAGGCAAAGTCTGAATTTCGGCAAGCAGATGTTCCTTCTGCTCCTCATCTATTTTACCGTTATTTATACCTATGTGCATAGCAATAAGGTACATTGCCTGAAGCTGTGTGCTGTATGCTTTTGTTGTTGCAACGGAAATTTCCGGACCTGCCCATGTGTAAAGCACATCGTCCGATTCTCTTGCAATTGAGCTGCCTACAACGTTTACAACAGAAAGTATTCTTGCGCCCCTCTTTTTCGCTTCTCTCAAAGCGGCAAGAGTATCCGCCGTTTCGCCCGACTGACTTATTATAATAACAAGGTCGTCCTTCCCTATAATCGGGTCACGGTAACGGAACTCGGAAGCAAGTTCAACCTCAACAGGTATTCTTGTAAGCTTTTCCATTACATATTTACCTACAACGCCGACATGGTACGCACTTCCGCAACCTATTATATATATTTTGCTCAAAGCTTTTATCTGCTTTGCGGTAAGCTTTATATCGTCAAGAACAATTTCCCCACCCTGTATTCTGGGGCAAACCGTGTCCTCTATCGCCTTAGGCTGCTCCATAATCTCTTTTATCATAAAATGCTCGTAACCGCCTTTTTCTGCGGCAGAAACGTCCCAATCAACATGGAAAACATCTTTTTTAATCTCGTGCTTGTCGGTATCGAGAATTTTAATCTTGTCGCCTTTAAGCCAAACAATTTCATTATCTTCAAGAAAATACACGTCACGGGTTCTTGAAAGAATAGCCGGAATATCCGAAGCTATATAGTTTTCGCCGTTTCCGATACCTACTATAAGCGGACTTGATTTTCTTACCGCAAAAAGCTCTCCCGGATGGTCAACGGATATTATTCCGAGAGCGTACGAGCCTTCTATTCTGTGGATTGCTTTAATAATTGCGTCAATCATATTGCCGTTATAATAATAGTCAATAAGATGCGAAACAACCTCTGTGTCCGTATCGGAAACAAAAGTATAACCTTCGCCTTCAAGAAGCGCCTTTATCTGCATATAGTTTTCGATAATTCCGTTATGAACAAGAGCTATCTTGCCGTTTCTTGAAAGATGAGGATGCGAGTTTATATCGGACGGCGCGCCGTGCGTTGCCCAACGTGTATGCCCTATACCGATTGTTCCATGAAGGTCTGCTCCGTCATGAATTTTATCGGCAAGAACTTTAAGTCTGCCCTTTGTTTTTACCATTGTTATTTTATCGCCATCAAGAACAGCAACTCCGGCAGAGTCGTAGCCTCTGTATTCAAGTTTTTCAAGTCCTCCGAGAAGTATCGGAGCCGCCTGTTCGTTACCTATGTATCCTACTATTCCGCACATATCTTCTTATCCTTTCCTATCTATACTTAAAGTCTGCTCATTGCCTGCTCGACAACACTTGCAAGCATTTCTGCATCTTTTTTAATTTCTTCCATTTTTTCTCCCTCAATCATAATCCTCACAAGCGGCTCTGTACCTGATGGACGAAGCAACAGTCTGCCTGTACCTTTATACTTTTCTTCTATTTTTTTAGCCGCTTCCGCAATTTCCGATATATCTTGAAGTCGCTCTTTATATTCATTTTTCACCTTAACGTTTACAAGAACCTGAGGAAGAATGGTAATCTCTTTTGCAAGCTCCGAAAGCTTTTTGCCGCTCATTTTAAGAACGGACAAAAGCGTTATTGCAGAAACAAGTCCGTCGCCTGTTGAGTTATGCTCAAACAGAATTATATGCCCCGACTGTTCTCCGCCTATAACCGCACCTGTTTCAAGCATTTTTTCAAGAACGTAACGGTCTCCTACTTTTGTCTGAACAACTTCAATGCCGTGCTTTTTGCAAGACTGAATAAGTCCGAGGTTGCTCATTACCGTGCCTATAAGTCTGTCGCCTGCAAGCTTCCCATGCTCTTTAAGATATATTGCAACAAGCCCCATAATAACGTCGCCGTCAACAAGGTCGCCGTTTTCGTCAACCGCAATAAGCCTATCGGCGTCGCCGTCAAACGCAAGTCCAACGTCCGCTCCCGTATCTTTTACGAACTTCATAAGCTTTTCTATATGCGTTGAGCCGCAAGCATTATTTATGTTAATACCGTCAGGATTATTACTGCATACGCTAAGGTCTACTCCGAGTCTGCGAAGAGCCTGCGGCGCCACCTTAAATGCCGCACCGTTTGCGCAATCTGCCGCAACTTTAAGTCCGTCAAGCGGCGAAAGCGCACAGCCCACAGCAAAATCAACGTAGTCGCTCTCGGCGTTTTCAATATTTCTTATAGCCTTACCGAGTCTTTCTCCGCTCGGAATGTCGTCTATGATACTTTCTCCCAAAATATAGCTTTCAATCTCGTTTTCAATTTCATCGCTGAGTTTAAAGCCTTCACCGTTAAAAAATTTAATACCGTTATATTCAAAAGAGTTATGTGAAGCGGAAATAACAACGCCTGCGTCCGCTTCGTATTTTCTTGTAAGATATGCAATTGCCGGCGTCGGAATTTCGCCTACTATGTATGCATCCGCCCCTGTGGAAAGTATTCCTGCAACAAGCGCACTTTCAAGCATATCGCCGGATATTCTTGTATCTCTGCCGACAAGAATTTTTGTCTTCTTATTTTTTGAGTGTTTTGTCAGCACATAAGCCCCGAACTTTCCGAGCTTAAAGCTAAGCTCCGCCGTAAGCTCAACTCCTGCAACACCTCTTACTCCGTCTGTTCCGAAAAATTTTCCCATTTTCTCTCCTCACTTTTACATCTTTTGTATTATTTTTATATTCATTTCTTTACTGCGGCTTTAATTATACCACTATTTTTTTTTAAAATCAATAGCATTTTTGTTCATTTTAGGTTCTTTTTTTATATAAAAATAGCTATTTTTATATTTTTCTACACTTTTAGCTTATTTCATCAATAGAACCAAACTCAAATCCTTTTGCTTTTGCATCTTTAATAAACCTGTCAAGCACATCGGCATTATCCGCCGAAACAGCATGCAAAAGCAAAACCTCTCCCCCTACGGTATAAGGCATAATCTGACTGTATGCATAGTCCGCCCCTTTTTGCATTGTAACGTCCCAATCGAGATAAGCAAAGCTCCAAAAAACACTGGTATATCCCATATTGCTGATATGCGCAAGCACTCTCTCGCTGTACTCGCCTTTTGGCGGACGGACGTATTTCATTTTTACACCGGTAAGCTTTTCAACCGATTTATCAAGCTCTTTAAGCTCTTTTTCAAATTCTTCATCGCTTATCTGCGGAAGTGACGGGTGGTTTACAGAGTGATTGCCTATAATATGTCCTTCCTTTGCCATACGCTTCACCAAATCCGCTTCACGGTCTACATATGCTCCCGTTACAAAGAACGCCGCCTTTACGCCGTTTTTCTTCAAAATATCGAGAATATCCGCCGTATGTCCGTTTTCATATCCTTCATCAAAGGTTAGGTAAAGCTTTTTACCGCTTTCGTCACCCATATAAAAACCGTTATATTTTTTCAGCATTTCTTTAATATTTGTCGGCACATCGGGGGCTTTGCCCTCGTTTTTCTTTATTCCCCAGCCGATAAGTGTATTATCAAGTCCTTCAAGAGATACCTGCTGTCTTTCGTCAGCCACCTCCGCCTGTGTTGGCACTTCACTCGGTTTTTTTGCTTTGCAGCCCGTAAGAATTAAAATAAATAAAAAAAGTAAAACTGTTTTTTTCATAAATATCTCCTCCCTTTTAGAATATAATACGGTTTTTGTTAAAATATTACATTTTTTGCACTTAACCGAACAAAAATAACACTTGCAAAAGCTTGAAAACTGTGCTATAATTTAAGAAATAAAATATATCCTCGAAAGGAAAATGCAAAATGAACAAAAACGCACTTTGCAGCAGATGCGGCAAAAGACCGGCAGTTTTCTTTTCGTCCACGCTTGACGGAAAGAATATTGAAGGGCTGTGCCTTTCCTGCGCAAGAGAGATGAATAATCCTCAGATTAGCGCCGTGCTTGACCGTATGGGCGTTACGGCTGATAATATAGAAGAACTTGAAGAAGGGCTGAATCAGGCGCTTGAAAATCCGGAAGAACTGTTTGGCAGTATGGACGGCGGCGACGAAGCAGGCGGTCCTTTTGATATTATTTCAAAAATATTTGCCAAAGCCGGTGCAAACGAAGAAAAGGAAACCGAGAACGATAAAGACGCCAAAACAATTAAAAAAGATAAGCCCGACAAAAAACGCAAAAATCTTGAAACCTACGGCACAAATCTTACCGAAAAGGCAAAAGAAGGTAAGGTTGATAAGGTTGTCGGAAGAACAAGGGAAATAAACCGTGTTATTCAGATTTTAAACAGGCGCAACAAAAACAATCCCATTCTTCTCGGTGAGCCCGGTGTGGGAAAAACCGCAATTGCCGAAGGACTTGCAATGAAAATTGTCGAAAAACAGGTTCCCGAAAAGCTTCACGGAACCGAAATATATCTCGTGGACTTTGCGGCTCTTGTTGCAGGCACGCAGTTCAGAGGTCAGTTTGAAGCAAGGCTTAAAGCGCTTATTGAAGAAACAAAAAAACTCGGAAATATAATTCTTGTAATAGACGAGGTTCATAACATTGTCGGCGCAGGCGATGCGGAAGGCGCAATGAATGCCGCAAATATCCTTAAACCCTCTCTTGCAAGAGGTGAAATTCAGGTTATAGGCGCTACAACAATTTCCGAATATCGCAAATTCATTGAAAAAGACGCCGCTCTTGAACGCCGTTTTCAGCCCGTTATGGTTGACGAACCGACTGTTGAGGACAGCATTGAGATTTTAAAGGGTGTAAAAGGTTATTACGAGGACTACCACAAGGTGGAAATTTCTGACGAGGTTATAGAAAACGCCGTAAGGCTTTCGGAGCGCTATATTCACGACCGTTTCCTTCCCGACAAGGCGATTGACGTAATTGACGAGGCGGCTTCAAAGGTTAACCTCGAAAACACCGAGCTTATGGAGCTTTTTGACCTTAAAGACAAGCTTAAAGCAATACAGCTTGATAAGGAAAATGCCGTGCAGACAGACTCTATTGAGGACTATCAAAAAGCGGCAAACCTTAAAATAGAAGAATGTCAGCTTGAAGAAAAAATTGCAGAGCTTGAAAAAACCTGCTATCACAAACCTGTTTCGGTTGAAGATATTGCGCAGGTTATTGAAAGCTGGACAAAAATACCGGTTAAAAGTCTTACCAAGGTTGACAGCGCAAAGCTTATCAATCTTGAAGAAAGGCTGCACGAGCGTGTTATCGGTCAGGACAAGGCGATTGACCTTGTTGCCCGCGCGGTACGCAGAAAGCGCGCGGATATAAGCGTTTCAAAGCGCCCTGTTTCGTTTATCTTTGTAGGTCCGACAGGCGTAGGAAAAACCGAGCTTGTAAAAACTCTTGCCGAGAACGTGTTTGGCAGTGAGGAAGCTCTTATAAGGCTTGATATGTCCGAATATATGGAAAAGCATTCGGTTTCAAAGTTAATCGGCTCTCCTCCGGGATATGTCGGTTACGACGAAGCCGGACAGCTCACCGAAAAAGTCAGAAGAAATCCGTACTCGATAATTCTTTTTGACGAAATAGAAAAGGCTCACGAGGACGTGTTTAACACACTTTTGCAGGTACTTGACGACGGCAGAATTACCGACAGCCACGGCAGAACGGTTAATTTTGAAAATACTATTATTATTATGACGTCAAACGCAGGAAGCAATCTTAAAACAGGGCTTGTTGGCTTCGGCGGCAGTGACGGCAGTGCTTCACGTTATGACAAGGCTTTGAAGGAGTTTTTCAGACCCGAATTTATAAACAGAGTGGACGAAATTATAGAATTTCTTCCGCTCACAAAAGAAGAACTGCTTAAAATTGTTACCTTGCAGCTCGGAGAAATTGAAAAAGGGCTTGCGGCAAAAGGTGTTACGCTTAACGTTTCGGACGAAGCAAAAGAACTTGTGCTTGAAAAAGGCTACGAGCCTGCTTACGGTGCAAGACCCCTTCGCAGAACAATCACCCGTAATATTGAGGATAAAATTGCCGAGCTTGTTATTTCGGGCAAGGTAAAAAAGGCGGTAAATGTCGATGCGGACGGCGGAGAATTTGTTGTAACGGCAAAATAAGTTCAAAAAAGACATATGCTGTGCAGCTTTATTTAAGCTGCACAGCATTTTTAATAATTACTTTAAAACGGCTCTTCGTTTCCTTCAAAGGCTTTTTTTACCGCTTCGCAAAGTCCGCTTAGACGTCTGTCCTCGCTATCGTTTTGCACCATTGCGTAAAGCACGTCTGTTCTTCCAACAAGTACAACAAGGCTCTTTGCCCTTGTAACGCCGGTATAAAGCAGGTGTCTGCTCTGAAGCATTTCGTGCATGGGATAAAGCGGCATAATAACCGCCTCAAACTCACTTCCCTGGCTTTTATGTACAGTCATTGCATAAGCAAGGTCAATATCTTTAAGGAGGTCGAAAGGATACATAACCTTTTTTTCGCCGTCAAAGATTATTTCCGCATAGCCCTCCTGCATATGAAGCTTTTCAACAACTCCGATATCGCCGTTATATATTCCGCCGCCCTTAGAGCCGTCCTCACGCTCCCAGTCTATATCGTAGTTGTTTTTTGTCTGCATAACCTTGTCGCCCTCACGAATTGTATAAATAAAGCGTGTAACCTCTCTTTTATCTTTGGATGGCGGATTTACCGTCTGCTGTATTATGCGGTTTAAGTTCTCAACCCCTGCTTCACCTTTTTTAACCGGCGTAAGCACCTGAATATCGGCAAGCGGGTCGCTTAAACCCAGAAACTTCGGCAATCTTTTGGTGAACAGTTCGAGAACTTCCTTTACTCCTTCTGCTTTGTTTCCTCTTGAAATCATAAAAAAGTCGCTGTCACGCCCCGTAAATTCAGGCATCTCGCCCGCATTTATTTTATGAGCATTTACAACAATCATACTTTGCTCCGCTTGGCGGAAAATTTCACCGAGTCTTATTGTTTTAATCTTTTCGCTAAGAAGCAGATCCTTCAAAACCGAACCTGCACCGACGGAAGGGAGCTGGTCGGCGTCCCCCACCATTATTATTCTTGCGCCTGCCTTTACCGCCTTTAAAAGGTGATACATTAAAAGAACATCAACCATTGACATTTCATCAATTATAATTACATCGGCAGTAAGCGGATTTGCATCGTTTTTTGCAAAGACCCATTTTCCGTCGCCTGTACCGGCTTCAATTTCAAGCATACGGTGTATGGTTTTGGCGTCCATATTGCACATTTGAGTCATTCTCTTTGCCGCTCTGCCTGTCGGTGCGGCAAGGGCAACCTTCATTTTTTTGCGTTTCATAAGTGCAATTATCGCACGGATAATGGTTGTTTTTCCCGTACCGGGACCGCCCGTTATAATCATTATACCGTTTAAAACAGAGCTTATAATTGCTTCACGCTGTTTTTCGGCAAAAGTTATATTCATTTCCTTCTCTATCTCGTCAATTTCCTCGTCAAGCTGTTTCCTGTTAACCTTAAACGGTCTCCTCGAAAGGTGGCTGAGATATGAAGCTATACCCCTCTCCGCTATAAAATACGGCGGAAGATATATATGCGTTTCATCGCCCTGTTTTTCTATTCTTATATCCGATTCAACCGTCATTTTCAAAAAAGCTTTTTCAACCTCGTCAATCTCAACTCCGAGAAGTGCCGCCGTCCTTTCCGAAAGCATATTTTTTTCAAGAAAAGTGTGTCCGCCTCCTGCCGCAACGCTAAGCACATAATTCACGCCCGCACATATGCGTTCCTTTGCAATGCAAACGACGAGTTTATACCGTATCTGCTAAGGAAAATAACAATATCCTGCACACCCTGCTGTTTTATATAATCTTCATGAATTTCAACAGCTTTTTTCTCGCTTATTCCTTTAATTTTCGCAAGCTTTAAAGGGTCGTCTCTTATAATATCAAGGCTTTCCGCCCCGAAAAGGTCAATTATTTTCTTAGCCGTGCTTTCCCCTATGCCTTTAACGGCGCCTGAGGACAAATAAAGATAAATATCTTCCTCACGTCTGGGCTGTACTTTCTCATAAAGCCCTATTTTAAACTGCTCGCCGTACTCAATATGCGTTTCCCATGTGCCTTCCGCCTTTATTATATCGCCGGCGTTAATAAAAGGTAAATAGCCTACGCCGATAAAATCTCCGAGGTCGTCACTTGACATTTCGCATACGGTATAGCCGTTTTCCTCGTTCTGCCAGATTACATATTCAATTCTGCATTCAAGGGTATCTTTAACGCTCATGGGCATTTCCTTTCGATATAATATATAATTATTATACAATAAATCACGTTAAATTACAAGATACTTTTGCAAAAATAGCAATTGTTTTTTGACGGATTTTATGTTAAAATAAAATAGTTGAAGTTTTAACGCTACACGAAAGGGTATGTTATATATGAAAATCAACAGTATAAGAAATGTTGCGATTATTGCTCACGTTGACCACGGCAAAACAACTCTTGTTGACAAAATGCTGAGGCAGAGCGGAATTTTCAGAAGCAACGAGACCGTCCAGGAGCGTGTTATGGACTCAAACGACCTTGAACGTGAAAGAGGTATTACCATTTTATCAAAAAACACCTCGGTTATATATAAAGATGTTAAGATAAATATTGTCGATACCCCCGGTCACGCCGATTTCGGCGGCGAGGTTGAGCGAGTTCTCGGTATGGTTGAAGGCGTGCTTCTTCTTGTTGATGCCTTTGAAGGCGCTATGCCTCAGACACGTTTTGTACTTAAAAAAGCTCTTGAACTTAACCTCAAACCTATTGTTGTGGTAAATAAAATAGACAAAAAAGACGCAAGACCTCTTGAAGTTGTTGACGAAGTATTTGACTTGTTTTTTGAGCTCGGCGCAACCGAGGAACAGCTTGATTTTCCTGTTATATACGCTTCTTCAAGAGACGGATATGCAATGAAGGACCTTGACTCTCCGGGTGATGATTTAACCGAGCTTTTCGATGCCATTCTTGAAATGGTACCTGCTCCCGACTGTGACCCCGAAGGTCCTTTACAGATGCTTGTATCAAATATAGATTCCGATGAATATATCGGCAGAATTGCCGTAGGTAAAATTTCACGAGGCGAAATAAAAGCAGGTGAAACTGTGGCAATCTGCAAAAAAGACGGAAAAGTAGAAAATGCAAAGGTTGGCAAGCTGTTTATATTTGACGGTCTTAAACGTGACGAAGCGGAAAAAGTTTCGTGCGGAGAAATTGTCTGCATTTCGGGACTCGGAAATATCGAAATAGGCGAAACAGTCTGCCGAGTTGACAGTCCCGATGCGCTCCCTGTTATAGAGGTTGACGAGCCGACAATTTCAATGAACTTCCTTGTTAATAACAGCCCGTTTGCCGGCAAAGAAGGTCAGTTTGTGACTTCAAGGCATTTGCGTGCAAGGCTGTTTAAAGAGCTTGAAACAAACGTTAGTTTAAAGGTTGAAGAAACGGATTCGTCCGACTGCTTTAAGCTTTCGGGCAGAGGTGAGCTTCACCTTTCCATACTTATTGAAACAATGCGCCGTGAAGGTTACGAATTTCAGGTGTCTAAACCGCAGGTAATTTTGAAAGAATCGGGCGGCAAAACACTTGAGCCTTATGAAATTGTTATTGTTGATGTACCCGAAGAATACGCCGGAACGGTCATTGAAAAGCTCGGAAGCCGTAAAGCGGAAATGCGTAATATGCAACCTATCAATAACGGCACATACAGCCGAATAGAATTTAGAATACCTTCAAGAGGCTTAATCGGATACCGAAGCGAATTTCTTACAGATACAAGGGGCAACGGTATTATGAATACCCTCTTTGACGGATATGATGAATACTGCGGCGCTTTCCCAGGCAGAAACCGAGGTTCAATGATAGCATGGGAGGACGGAGAATCAATAACCTACGGTCTTTATAATGCCGAAGGCAGAGGCGATTTGTTTATCGGGCCCGGCGTAAAGGTATATGAAGGTATGATTGTCGGCAGAAACGCCAAAGCCGAAGATATTGTAATAAACGTATGCAAGAAGAAGCATGCAACAAACACCCGTGCTTCCGGCTCGGACGATGCGCTCAAGCTCACTCCCCCGATAAATATGAGCCTTGAAAACTGTCTTGAATTTATTGCCGACGACGAACTTGTGGAGGTAACTCCCGAAAGCATAAGACTGCGCAAAAAAATACTTGACACAGAGCTTCGTGCAAAATCCGAAGCAAGAGAAAAGAAAAAATAAAACATTTTTTGAAACGCGCCACAAACCTGTGGTGCGTTTGCTTTTGGTGCTTTTTATCTATTTTATTTTAACTCCCAAAAAATGCGAGAGCGTAACAAGCTGACTTACATCTACCGTTGCGCCTTCAAGCTCATAGCCGTGAAGCACAATGCCGTCTATATTACAGCTTGAAATATCTATGCCGTCAAGCTTTGTTCCCGAAAAATTGCTTTCTGTAAGGTTGCACGAGGAAAATTCGCATTTTACAAGATTACAATCGGCAACCGCTCCTTTTGAAAGGTCGCTCCCCGAAAACACGGCGTTTTTTATGCCCGAATTGCTGAAATTGGCGTATGTCATAACGCAACCGCTATAAGCCGAGCCGCCGATTACAGTCTGCGAAAAATCCGTACCGACACACTTACAGTCCGAAAATTCCACTCTTAAAAAAGCCGAACTGTTAAAATTAACATTTGAAATGTCACAGTTTTCAAAAATGCAGTCGGTAAAATCCATTCCGCTGAAATTACAGCTAATAAACCTGCACCGTGAAAATTTACAATTAAAAAACTCAACCTTGAAACCTGAAAAACCTTGCAGAACTACGCCCTCAAACATTTTTTTTGAAACGTCTGCCCGCCTCTTTGCACATTCTTTTACAACTGTTTCAAAGTCACTTTCATTCTCATATTTTACGGTTTTTTTCAAAAAATTCATAGCGTATCACCTATTTTTAAAAATTAAGGGCGGTCTGATAACCGCCCATAACTTTTGGTATATTAAATATATTTAGTATATTAAATATACTGTTTTCTTGCCTGATAGTGTGTGTGAAGAAGCTCATGAGCTTTATGACTTCCGGGCTTTTCAAGATATTCTTCATAAATCTTCTTGATTGCCGGGTTTTCGTGAGATTTACGAACCTTGAGGTGTACGTCCTCGCCGTAAATTGCTTTTGCACGAAGTGCCTTAACATTTACTTCAGACTGAACCTTTGAGCTTACTATCGGCTGACCGCCACCTGTTACGCAACCGCCGGGGCAAGCCATTATCTCGATAAACTGAACATCTATCTTGCCTTCCTTAACATCGTTAAGAAGCTTTCTTGCGTTACCAAGTCCGTGAGCAACGGCAACCTTTACATCGTTTCCGCCTATATTAACGGTTGCAGTCTTTATGCCTTCTGTTCCACGAACTTCCTCAAAATCAATCTTATCAAGAGGCTTGTTCTCAACAATTTCCTTAACTGTACGAAGTGCTGCTTCCATAACGCCGCCTGTTGCGCCGAATATTACGCCTGCACCCGAACCGATACCGAAGATATCATCAAACGGCTCGTCATCAAGGTTTGCAAAGTCAATACCTGCACTCTTTATCATTGCGGCAAGCTCTCTCGTTGTTATAACCGCATCAACATCACGTCTGCCTTCAACTTCCATTTCGTCTCTGCCGCACTCAAACTTTTTAGCTGTACACGGCATAACCGATACTGTAAAGATAGTTTTCGGGTCAATACCCTTCTTCTCTGCATAGTATGATTTAAGCACAGCACCAAACATCTGGTGAGGTGACTTACACGACGAAAGATTCGGAATAAATTCAGGGAAGAAATGTTCACAGAACTTAACCCAACCCGGTGAACATGAGGTTATCATCGGAAGTACGCCGCCGTTTTGCATTCTTTCAAGAAGCTCTGTTCCTTCTTCCATAATTGTAAGGTCGGCACTGAAGTCTGTATCAAGAACTTCATCAAAGCCAAGTCTTCTCATAGCCGCTGCCATCTTGCCTGTTACACAAGTGCCTATCGGCAAGCCAAATTCTTCTCCAAGTCCTGCACGAACTGCCGGAGCCGCCTGAATTACAACGTGTTTTGTTTCGTCTGCAAGAGCATCCCAAACAATATCCGTTCCGTTCTTTTCTGTAAGAGCGCCAACAGGACAAGCCGCAATACACTGACCGCAGTTTACACAAGGAGTATCTTTAAGACGCATATCAAATGCCGAGCCTATTCTTGTATCAATACCACGGTAAGCTGGGCCGATTGCCGAAACGGTCTGTACGTTCTGACATACGCTCACGCAACGGCGGCAAAGAATACATTTGCTGTTATCACGAACAACAGACGGTGAAGCCTCGTCAAAATCAGCCTCTCTCTTTTCGCCTTCGTAGGGAATATCTTTTATTCCGAGGTCGTCTGCAAGCTTCTGAAGCTCACAATTTCTGTTTCTTACACAGGTAAGACAGCTTCTGTTATGGTCAGAAAGAATAAGCTCAACGGTAGCTTTTCTTGCTTTTCTTACTCTCGGTGAGTTTGTAAATACTTCAAGCCCTTCGGCAACCGGATAAACGCAGGCTGCCTGCAAGGCTCTTGCGCCTTTAATCTCAACAATACATACTCTACAAGCACCAATCTGGTTAATATCTTTAAGGTAGCACAGAGTAGGTATATTAATGTTAACTGTTTTTGCAGCCTCAAGCACGGTTGTGCCTTCAGGCACGGATACGGCTTTGCCGTCAATAGTTAAATTTATCATAATAACCTTTCCTTTCTTGTTTGTCCCCTACATTGTTTATTCAGGCAACATTTACCCATTTTTTAAACTTAGGGGATTTTTCCGACTTATTTCTTATAAATTGCACCGAATTTACATGTATCCATACAAACGCCGCATTTAAGACATTTGTTTGTATCAATTGTAAACGGTTTCTTAATTTCGCCTGATATAGCGTCAGCCGGACA
>CACZWA010000036.1 GCA_902784685.1 uncultured Ruminococcus sp. | reverse complement strand
CCCGAAACAAGCACATTCGGCACTTTTTTTTCACCGAATTTAAGAGGAAGGGGATAGCCGTGCAGGCAGGAAACAATCTCTCCGTTTTCCTCGCATACCGCCGAATACATAGGGGAAAATCGCTCGCCAAACTGATACCGCAAAAAAGCGTCGCTGTCGTGAAAAATTTCCTTCCAAATTTCTTTAAGAACAGGCAAATCGCTTTCTTTCGCCATGCGAAACATATAATTCCCCCTTTGGCCTTGCGGCAGAGCATAAGCGGCAAAATCCGCTTCATGCCCTGCTTTATTTATTTTTCAAAAATAATTTTATCACAAAACCGCTTTTTCGTCAATAGCTTTTAAACGGTAAGCACGCCGTTATCCGAAATAATAAGCACGAGAACTTTTTCCTGCACGCCGGTTGAAGCGTTTACATATACCAGAAAATCTTTTTTGTCCTCACCTTCGCCGATATGCCCTTTTATTTCGTAACAGAGTATCTCCCTAAGTCCGTCGCTCGGTATAATACAAAGCTCAACGGAATCGGCGGCAAGCTGCGGCGAAACATTTCCTCTTGCCTGTTCGGGAGTTATCGCTACTCCGCTTAAATCACGCACTTTGTTGTTCATAAGAAAGCCGCTTGCTTCAAGCCCGATACATTCTCCCGTATCCATTGCAATTTTCACCTTTACAAGGTCGGGATACATAACCACTCCGTCCTGAACGGCGGCATAGTTAAACGTAGAAACGTTTGAACGTGTTTCGTAGTACGATTCTTTCATATTTGTATAGCCGTGGGCATTTAAAAACTCTGCGGCTTTTTTTGCCGCTTCATCAGCCGAAATATTGCTTTCCTTAGGTGAGCGTGAGCTTAAAAACCAGCTTATTTTGCCGCCCTGCTTCGACACATCAATATTTATTCTTGTCTTATCCCGTGAACTTTTCGGATATGCCTCAAAGGTATAACACGGACGCTTGCCGCCTTTTTCTCCTGCGGATTTTACCGTATAATTTTTACCGCTTAAAAAGTCCTCCGCCGCCTTTTTTGCCTCTGCCTCGCTTACCTCCGGCAAATTTTTCAGCGCAGAATACTCTATTGTATCAATATGCGCCGAAAACGGCCCGTCGTAAACAAGTGCAGGATACTGAACAAAGTCTTTTTCGGCATCACTCATGCTGTCACCGAGGTAGGTCGTATCCTTTTTTTCGGAGTCGGACAGTCTTTCCAAAGTGAGCTTTCCGTCATAAAAAGATGTTTGCATTTTTGAAAGACTGTCGTAAAGCTTATCGCAATACGAATAAAGATTTTTTAAGTTTGCGTAATCTTCATCTACCATTACATTTCCTGCCGAAACACGCATGGCAAGGCTGTTTGTGTAATCTCCCACCTGAGAGAGAAATTTTTCCGTGTTATCAAGCTCGGTATCCGAAAGCGGAAGCTGTCCGAGGTTTGCCATTGCGGCGTTCGCACTGCGGTTTATTTCGTTTGAAAGCCTTACAAGCTGTGCCGGCTCGCTTACAAGCATTCCTTTTTCGAGCGAAAAGCCAATGTCACGCACGGAGTCCGACAGCTCGGCAAGGGAACGGCTGTAACCGTGAGTTACCGCCATTTTATAGTGCTGTGCCGCAGCAAACTGATATATTGCGGAAAATACTGCCAAAACCGCTATTACCGAAAGAATTGTAATTGCAGGTTTTGTTTTGTTTTTTACAAAAAATTTCATTTGCCTGCTCCTTTCTCTTTAACGTGCAAAAACGTGATTTCCTATCCTGCACAGCACCTCACGGGAGTAAATCCATTTGTTTGTGGTTCTGGCAGGGTTATAGTAAAAAATTGCTCCGCCTGTCGGGTCCCAGCCGTTCATTGCGTCCTGACAAGCCTTGTAAATCGTTGAATTTGTGCTTATGGGCACGTCAATTTGTCCGTCGCTTACCGCCGTGAACGCCCCCGGCTGATATATAACTCCGGCAATTGTATTCGGGAAAGACGAATGAGCAACACGGTTCAAAATAACGGCGGCAACCGCCACCTGTCCCACATAGCTCTCTCCCCTTGCTTCGCCGTTTACACAGCGTGCCAAAAGCTGAACATTGTTTGAATAGTTTGACCCCTGGGCAAACGCATATTGCCTCTCCAATTTATAGGGGTTTTGTAAATTTACCGCCGCAGCGGCAACAACTATTACTGCAAATGAAATAAAGAGCAAAAAAGCCTTCGTTTTTCTTTTCATATGTTTTCCTTCCTTTTATAATTTTTTTATAATTTCTTTAATTTTAAATTTTACCTTTATATCGGGTTTTTCCGTTATTTTTTCTTTTGTTTCGGCGCTTAATACATCAAGGCTTTTTTCGTCAAACTCTGCCGTTTCGTTTAAAAGGCAAAGCGGCGGATACATTACGCACCACCAGTTATGCCCCTCGCCCTTTCCGATAACGATTTTAAGCGCATTGTAATTCCCTTCGGGGAGAGTTACGTTTCCGTAACTCTTTAAGGGAAAATGGTAAACGCCGAAATCCGTGCTTGCCGCATACGAAAAGCCCGAATTTAAAATAACCTCGTTTGCCGTACTCTCAAGAAGCTCGCTGTTTTCACGAAGAAGCATTTCCGCATCTCTTGCGCTTGCCGCCGTAAAATCAAGTTCTTTTGCGGCTTTAAGTACAGCGTCACGCACTTTAAGTTTAAGCGCCTGGTCGTCCTCGCTGTCGCTGTTTGCAACAACGTGAAGCCTTAAAATCTCGCCGTCAAAAGAAATTCCCGAATCCGCAAGCGGCGTGCTTAAAAGCATAAACAGTACGCACAAAAAAACTGTGCGAACTCCTGCCGAAAAAAATTTATTTCTCATAAATTTATCCCCCTAAAAGCTTTTGTTTTAATATTGACCGAAAAGGCTCGCTTTATACAAGTTTGTTTTTCGCAACAAATATAAAAATGTTACATTAATATTTCATTTTTCAAATCCGGGCAATAACTATTGATTTTTTGAGAAAAAGATGATATAATTAAAATTGGATATTTAGCCGATCTTATAACTTAAATTTTTTATTATATTTGACATCACTCGGAGGTGCAATAAATGAAGAAAAAACTCATTACAACTTTACTTATCGGCGCTTTAATGCTGCAAACCTCACTCGGTTTTGCGGCTGATTCCGCCACAAACACTGCGACTGCGCAAAATACGACCGAGCAAACCGCTTCTCAGCAGACAAGCACGGCCGCAGACCAGCAAACTACGGCGGCGCAAAGCGGCGAAAATCAGTCGGACGCTCAAGCAGGCGAAACGGCTGCGCAAACTGCCGACAGCGGCGCAGAGCAGAGCCCTGCCGCTCAGGAAGGCGAAGCCGCAGAGGGCAGTACCGCATACGGCAATACGGAAAGCTCCGACACAAGCCTTGAAGAAGAAATTGCTTCTCAGCAGACAAAGGTTATTGTATCTTCTTATGGGGATGTTTCGGTTGACAACGTAAACCTTGAAGCAATAGAGGAAATGAAAACCAAAAATATTATGGTGGGCTATGAGGACGGCACCTTTAAGCCCGAAAAGCTTGTTACAAGAGCGGAATTTGTTAAAATGCTTGTTGAACACAGCGGCGGTACGGGCAGCATTGCAGACGGCGTTTTAACAGGCTTTTCGGATGTTGATGACGTTGACCACTGGGCTAAAAAATATATTTACGTCGGCGTAAACAAGGGCTACCTTTTAGGTATGGGCGACGGCCTCTTTATGCCGGACGAAACCATTACTTACGAGCAGGCGCTTAAAATCCTTGTATGCTATGTCGGCAAAGAAGTTGCGGCAAAAGCAAAGGTAAATGTAAATACTCCCCTTTGGCCTACCGCCTATGTACTTACAGGCGAACAGCTTGAACTTAACAAAAAAACAACTCTTTCGCTCGGCGAAACCGTTAACCGTGCTTCAATAGCACAGCTTACCTCAAACGCACTCAATGTTTACTCGGCGTCTAATAACGTATATATGGGAACTACCTCAGGCGGCCGTGTCAGCAGTGGCGGCGGCGGTGGCGGTGGCGGCGGCCGAACCAAAGATGAAGACGACAACACCAAAAGAATTTACGGAATGATTGTTTCAACGCCCGGAGTATGTATCGACACGGAAGCAGATGCAGTAACCGACCCTTATATACTTGTTAAAAGCAATGATGTTGAAGGCGGATATATAAAGCTCAGAGTTCCGAAAAGCGGCGGTGAAGACCCGTATAGCTCTCTTTTGGGATATATGGCAGATATTACCTATGCTAAAAACGACGCTATGCTTAACGAGATAATATCTCTTAAATCCGACTCCACCAACAAAAGCATAACCGTTAAAGCGGAAGACTTCAGAAGGTCTGCTTCAACGGAAAAAGTGATAGCTTATTTCGATTCAAGCGGTAACAAAAAAGAAATTAAGCTTCCGGATAACCTTCAGGACCTTAAAGTAGTTTACAACGGCGTACCGATTGACAAAAAGCATCCGCCGTACAACTATACCGATACAACCTTTGAAACTCCGATGATAACGCTTGACGACATTATGCCGCAAACAGGAAGCGTAAGGTTTGTAAACTGCGATTCGGGAGCATATGACCTCGCTGTTGTAACAACCTACGACACGCTTATTGCCCTTTCAACCGTTTCAAGCAGTACGGGTATTGTTATTGATAAGTATAACCTTAACAAATCCTATCAGCTTGACAGGGACAAGCTTTTTGCAGAGCTTAATTCGCTTGATATTAATGCGTCAAGAGGTCTTAAAGCAGACGATATAAGCGTTACTATAACCGCAAAAAACAGCACCACGGAGCTTAAGCCGAGCAGTATTTCAAGAAACAACGTGCTTACGGTTTATGCTTCAAAAGACAGATGCAAAATAAATGTTGTAAAATGCAGCGATTATGCGGGCGGAAGCTCATCGACAGGTCAGAGAGTTACCCAGGAATATGATTCTGCCGACAGCACGGTTTACTTGAGAAATACAAAATATGTTATATCCAACTATTTTATAAACCGCTTTGAGAGTGCGGAAGATATTGCAGAGCTGTTTCCTTATGACGGTACGGTAGTTGCCCTTCTTGACTCTTTCGGCGAAATAGTTGACGTTGAAGAAAAAGAGCCGAGTTACGAGTACGGCTACCTTGCTTATGCGGAATACGAAGCCCGTAACCCCGATACAGGCAAACCCAGCCTTACAATGCGAATTATTACGGCTTCAAACTACTCAAGGCCGCAGTCGCAGTATCAGGAATACAGCGTTGCAACAAAGTTTAAGCTTAACGGTGTAACATATAAGAGCGAAACCTATAACGAAGCCGATATTGCACTTAAAGAATCGGCCGCACGCTTAAATTCAGCAAGAGAAAGTGCAACGTTTAATTCCTTCCCCTATGCTCAGCCCGTTAAAATTGAGCTTTCGGACGGAAACTCAATGCAGATAAAATCTATGATAACGCTTGACAAGCTTAAAGACGAAGAAACAAATACAACCCTGTTCTATCCGCTTGAGCAGTATAACTATTACAGTTCGGTATTTACCGCAAAATCCAATTCGTCCACGAAAAAGGTTGAAAGCTCAACCGTTGTTATAAGCGTACCCGATAATGTCTACGACTACTCGAGCTATAAGGTTACAAAAGGTACTTCGGGACTTACATCTCACTCAACTCACAATGTTGAAGCGTACCTTGAAAAGAATACCTCGGCAATTTCGCAGTCCTTCCCGGTAAGCGTGCTTCTTCTTTGCGATGAAAGTCTTACGTCTTACCCGACAGCCGCAACATATCCGTTTATTGTTAAATCTATCTCTCCGAGACAGTATATTAACGAAGAATATGTTACAACCATTGAAGGCTACGAGCCGACAACAGCCACCTCAACAACTCTTAAAACCTACACCGTTGACCCGAAATATATCGGCGGCGGCTCAATTAAAACGGTTGACACAAATGTTGAGATTGAAATCGGTGACGTTATCGTATTCGGTAAATCACCTGACGGCAAATATATAAGAAATATTTATCAGCTTGTTGACGCAAGCGACAAGGACTCAATGGGACTTGATGAAAGGTACGATGCATACAGCAGAAGTTCTTCGTACGATAATCCTTATTACTGGCGCAGATACGGTCTTGTTACCGTGCTTGATACGGATAAACACGAGCTTCTTCTTGATGTTGACGACAACGAAATGGTTATTAACAGCTCTGCGCATATAGACAGCAGTAAGCCTATAGTCTTTGCCGAAAACGAAGAAAACGGCAAAATGGAAGTAAGTGCGCCGGGAACGCTTCTTTCCGAGCTTAATCCCGAAGATGACCTTATGTTCCTTTATTCGTATGCACCGAACTCAAGCAGTAACCAGACATTCAGAACGGTTTATATTATAAAACGTGATGACCGTGATTCGCATTATCCCGACCCCGAAAGAAGCTATGAAACGGTAACGTTTAATGTAAACCCTGTCGGTTCCGATATTACTCTTGTAAACCGCCGTGACAACACAATATCCTATTATGCAAGCGACGATGATAACGACGGAGTAATTACTGTTGAAAACGTTCAAAGCGGTAATTACAGCTATTATGCAAGCTGTGGAGACGGTTATGATGTTTTATCCGGTACAATGAAAATTGCCTACGGCGAAACTCCTGCGGCTGTATCGGTTAAGCTTGCTCAAAGCTCAGGCTCGCTTATATTTAACCTTAAAAAGCCTTCAGACCTTAAAAACGCCAAGGCAACGGTAACGCTTAAAGACGAAAACGATAACAAATACACCTACGAAAACACAACGGCAAATATTCAAACAGATGTAATTCCTATCGGTCTTTATGAATATACTATTGTTATGGAAGGCTGCAAGACGGCTACCGGATATGCTTTGGTAAAAAAGGTCAAAGATGAGCTTGTAAGAGTTACGATTGAAAAGGAATAAGATTATATAAACTACTCTCCGCTTCTAAAGCGGAGAGTCAGCTTAATGACAAAGTCATTAAGCTGGGGGCAGAGGCTGATTGGCGAAGGTATATTTCGTCCTTTAAAACTCGTAGGCGTACTTTTGTACGGTAGAGATTTAAAGGGCGAAAAGCAAGCAGTGGTGCAGTTTTGTTAAAAACTACACCACTAAACTTCTTATTAAAAAAGTTAAATAAAACCCATTAAATTTTTACTTTAAATTAGTTTGCTTGCGGTAGACCGAGTTTGTCAGCACTCTGTACTCTCCGCTTCTACGGCGGAGAGTAACTATTAGAAACGGAGATTTTGTGATATGAAAAACAACAAAATGCTTTCGGAAACGATAAAAAAGCTTAACGCCTCATATAAAACCGAGCCTGTTTTTTCAGATAAAAACAGCAAAAAAATGCCCTCAAAGGCTACCGTAATCGAGATAATAAACGAGCTGAAAGAAATTGTTTTTCCCGGTTATTTTGACGAGATTGCGCCCGAAGCCAGCGAGTATTACATAGGGAGCAAAATAAATTCGGTATATGAAAAGCTGAAAGGCGAAATAAAGGCGGCGTATGAATACACCTGCGAGGATTGCGATACAACCGAGCGTGCCGAAAAAATCTGTAACGATTTTTTTGAGCAGCTTCCCGAAATTCAAAAGCTTCTGCTTCAGGACATTGAAGCAGGCTTTAACGGCGACCCTGCCGCAAAAAGCAAGGACGATATAATTTATTCATACCCCGGACTGTTTGCAATTTTTGTTTATCGGATTGCCCATCCTCTATACCTTGCAAAAGTTCCGCTGATTGCAAGAATTATGACGGAACACGCACACAGCCGCACGGGAATTGATATTAACTCCGGAGCCGAAATAGGGAAATATTTCTTTATTGACCACGGCACGGGCGTTGTAATAGGCGAAACTACGGTTATCGGCGACAATGTTAAAATATATCAGGGAGTAACTCTCGGAGCGCTCTCCACAAGAGACGGTCAAAAGCTTTCGGGTGTTAAGCGTCATCCCACAATAGAAAACGGCGTTACGATTTATTCGGGCGCAACAATTCTCGGCGGTGAAACCGTTATCGGCGAGAACGCCATAATCGGTGGTAACTGCTTCATTACACATTCTGTTCCCGCCAACTCAACCATAACCGAGAAGCCGTCCGAGCTTATAATGAAATTCAAGAAAAATAAAACAGACTGGGACTACTGGGAAATTTAAAAAAAGGCACGGCTGTTTAGGTGCACAGCCGTGTTTTTATTTTATCCGTTTTCTTCTGATTATCTCGTCAAAACCGTTTATATACTCCCATGGGTCTTTATAGTTATAAATTCTTTCAATTCGGTTCGTTTTATAGTCTATAAGCTTTGTAACCGCACCTGCGCCAAGCCCCACAACGCTTGATATATCGTCCATCATAAATACGTTATAAATGCCTTCCTTGCCCTCTTTTGCATAGCCTGTGTTTTCAAGTCCGCCCAAGGTGTCTTTCTGGCGGTACATATAATAGGGCTTATATCCTGCGTTATGAAGAAGTTTATGTCCTGCGCTTACCGAATTTACGGCGGCAATATCCGCAGAAAAATCAAGATCGGAGCTTTTAAGCCTTGCCGCACGCTTTACGCACATTGTATGCATGGTTATATTTTCAGGCTCAAGGGCTATAAGCTTTTTAAGCGATAATTCAAACATTTCGGGCGTTTCGGTCGGAAGCCCTGCAATTACATCACAGTTTATGTTAGTAAAACCCACTTTTCGTGCCGCCTTAAAAGCCTTTAAAAACTGCTCCTCGGTATGCGCCCTGCCAATTTCGGCAAGCACGCTGTCGTTAAGCGTTTGCGGATTTATGCTTATGCGGACGTCTCCCTTAGTATGCTCCGCTATTATTTTCAGTTTTTATTCCGTTATTGTGTCGGCTCGCCCTGCCTCTATGGTATATTCGTAAATATTTTCCGTATTCAGGGCTTTTTCAAGTGCCGCAAGCAGTTTTTCAAGCTGTTTTTCGTCAAGCGAAGTAGGCGTTCCGCCGCCTATATATATGCTGTCAACGGTTTCGCCCTCGTTTTTTATAAGCTCGCCGACATATTCCGCCTCTTTAATAAGTGCGTCCACATACGGCTCAACATTCTTTTTTTGCTTTGAGAGCGGCAAAGACACAAATGAGCAGTAAAGACATCTTGTAGGGCAAAAAGGTATGCCTATGTAAAGGCTTATGCCTCGCCTCGGATATTTTTTTAAAAGCGCCGCTTCGTTCAGCGCAACCTCTGCCGCAAGCTCCGCCTTTTCGTGAGAAATCGAAAAATCTTCTTCAAGACTGCAAATTGTTTCCTTTAAAGACATTTCCTCAAACCGCTTTGAGGCAAGCAGGGCGGGCCTTATGCCCGTCTGTGCGCCCCACGGCAGGCTGCGCCCAAACAGCTCGGTAAAAAGATAGTAAAAGCCGAGTTTTACGGCATCTGTCATATTTTGTTTATCGTCTTTACCCTGTTTTTTAAGGTGAATATATTCTTTTTTTCCGTGTTTTCCAAGACAGCAAAGCTCGGTGGTTACGGCAATTTTTTCACCGCTGTCCTTTGCACGGCTTAAAACGTATTCGTCTTCGGGAAGGACTTCGCAAATCGTTACGCCACATTTCAGGCAGATACCTATAATCTCCCTGACTGCGGTTTCTCGGTCGTGTCCTTCAATTTTTAAAAATATTTTATCTGACATAGGGATTCTCTCTTTTCTCCTCGCCAATTGTTGTCGGTAAGCCGTGTCCGGGATAAACCACGGTGTCATTCGGCAGGACAAAAAGCTTTTCTTTTACAGAATTTACAAGAGCCGCGCCGTTTCCAGTAGGAAAATCGCATCTGCCGACGCTCCGCCTGAAAAGCGTATCTCCCGAAAACAGCGTGCCGTCGCAGTAAAGACAAATGCCGCCAAGCGTATGCCCCGGCGTTTCTATGACTTTAAGCCGAGCCGTACCAAAGCTT
>CACZWA010000035.1 GCA_902784685.1 uncultured Ruminococcus sp. | reverse complement strand
TATTTATGTGGAAAAAGCAAGTAAATTTTGTCGAATTTACCAAGAAAATAATGAAAAAAAATGGACGTTTTTTTCTCAAAAACACCCATTTTTCAGACTTTAAAAATATTAGATTATAATCTTTCTTCTGTTTTCGGCTTCGTTTATTTTGTCGATATATTCAAGCGACATTCCCGTACCTTTTGCAACGCACGAAATAGCGTCCTCGGCAACATAAACGTCAACACCTGTTCTTTTTTGCAAAAGAATATCAAGTCCCCAAATAAGACCGCCGCCGCCTGTAACAACAATGCCCGAATGGCTTATATCGCCGACAAGTTCGGGCGGTGTTGCCTCCAAAACGGCGTGAGCCGCATCGGCAATCATCATACCAGTTTCAATAAGAGCCTCGGCAATTTCGGTTGAGTTAATCATAAGCGTTTTCGGAAGCCCCGTAAGAAGGCACCTGCCCCTGATTTCCATTTGAAGCTCCTCGTCTCTCGGAAGCACACAGCCGATAGCTATTTTAAGCTCCTCGGCAGTTCTTTCGCCGATAAGCACATTATATTTTTTCTTGACATATCTTATAACGGCTTCGTCAAACTTATCTCCCGCAACCTTAACGGACGAGCGAACAACAATACCGTCAAGAGAAATTACGGCAATATCCGTAGTTCCGCCGCCGATATCCACAACCATACAACCGCTCGGTCTTGATATATCTATTCCTGCGCCAATTGCCGCCGCAATCGGTTCTTCAATAAGTCTTACCTTTGATGCGCCTGCCTGAATTGTAGCGTCAATAACGGCACGCTTTTCAACCTCGGTAACGCCACTCGGCACGCAAACAACAACTCTCGGACCGAAAAGCCTCGGTTTGCAGACTTTTTTAAGAAATTCTTTAAGCATTTTTTCGGTTAAGGTGTAGTCCGAAATAACGCCGTCCGAAAGAGGTCTTTTGGCTATTACACTGCCGGGAGTTCTTCCGAGCATTCTCTGCGCCTTAACGCCAACCGCAAGAGCGTCGCCCTTTGCGTTAACGGCAACAACTGAAGGCTCACGAAGCACAATTCCCTTGCCCTTGACATATATAAGTACGGACGAAGTGCCAAGGTCAATACCGACGTCCTGAATATATCCGAATAACATTTAATCCTCTCCTCATAAGTAAAAATATATGTAAACTGTAATAAAACAAATTTTTTGGATATAAACTTTCACTATAAATTATACTATATATTTGAAAATTAGTCAATGGTTTTTGAAAAAATTATGTTTTTAGCTAAAAATCGGCAAAAAGTATTGAAAAAATAAAGACTGTGTGATAAAATTTATGGTAAAGAGGTGACTTTTTTTGAAGAAATTTTTGTGTTTGATTGCTATTTTTGCCCTTGTTTTTTCGGGCTGTACGGATATTTTAACCGAAAACGGAGACTATTCGGTAGCCGAAAACGAACAGGAAGAATATATAATAACAGGGAGCGATGTTTCGGCGGAGGCGCTTACTGCCGCCGAAAAAGAGGTTAAAGAGGAAGGAGAATATAATACCCCTGCCCATGTTGCCGCTTATATACATATATTTGGCAGACTGCCAAAAAATTATATAACAAAAAGCGAGGCACTTAAACTCGGCTGGAACAGCAAAGAGGGCAATTTAAACGAGGTTGCACCGGGAAAATCCATAGGCGGAGACCGCTTCGGAAACTACGAAAAACTGCTTCCGCAGGGCAAATATAAAGAGTGCGATATAAATTCTTCGGACGGGAAAAGAGGAGCGGAAAGGCTTGTTTATTCCTCGGAAGGTGACGTTTATTACACGGCGGACCATTACGGCAGCTTTGAAAAGCTTTATTAAAATACATACTAAAAAAACATATTAAAAAGCGGTAAGAAAATCTCACCGCTTTACTTTTTTCTCAAAAGTTCAATAAAAAGAAGGAGCGAAAAAGCAACGCCCACAAGCATACCTGCTTTAAGGTTTCCGCCAAAAAAATCCGCCACAGTACCGACAAGCCCGGGTCCTGCGCAACAGCCCACATCACCCGAAAAAGCAAGGAGAGAGAACATAGCAATGCCGCCTTCGGGCATTTCTTTTGCACAAACGCTGTATGTTCCTGGCCAAAGCACACCAACGGCATAACCGCACACGGCGCAGCCGATAATTCCGAAAATCGGGTGAGGCTCTGCGGCGGCAAGACCGTAACCGATAATAAGGGCGGCGGAGCAGTAAAGCATATATTTTTCAAGGTTTATTTTGCGGCTTAAATGTGAGCTTATAATTCTCGAAATGCCCATAACGGCCGCAAAAACGCAAGGTACGGCAACATCGCCCGCAAGCTTTGACAGACCGAGAGCGTCTTGCGCATAGGCAGACGCCCACTGTGCGAGAGCAAGCTCACAAGCACCTGCACAAAGCATAATAACCATAAAACGGCGGAAAGAGGGGTTTTTTAAAAGCGAAAGTATGCTTTTGCCTTTTCCGTCCTCGCCGGGTGGCGGAATAATAGGCACAAGCATAAAATATACCGCATTTAAAAACGGCAAAGCCGACCATATAAAAGCAATTATAAACCAGTTTTTAATACCGAAAAAGTAAAAAAACAAGGTTGATATTAAAATTACGCCGAGCTGACCCCAGCAATAAAAAGAGTGGAGAAGGCTCATAATGCTTGCTTTTCGGTTTTCGGGCGTTGGACAGCTTTCGACAATCGGGCTTATCATAACCTCAATCAGTCCGCCGCCAGCCGCATAAAAAGCGGAGGAGACAAGCAGCGCCGCAAAGGGCGGCATAATGCCCGGAAGTACCGCCATAAAAACAAGGCCGATACCTGCAAAAAAATGCGCCGCAACAACCGTTCCACGACAGCCGAAAAGGCGGACTATGCCTCCCGACAACATATCTACCGTAAGCTGTACAAAAAAGTTAAACGCCGAAATGGCGGCAAGATTTGTGGGCGTTATAAAATAACGCCCTCTGAAATACACAAAAAGCAGTGTTATAAAGTTGTTTACAACCGCCTGAATAATGTAACCCGTAATGCAGGCTGAAATGGTGTGAGAATAGCTGTTTTTTATAAGTTTCATAGTTTAATAATATGCTCCCACCGTAGCTTGAAAGCGGTGGGAGCAACCTTTAAAATTTTTTGTTTATTATTCTTCCTCAGCAGGAGCTTCTTCTGCGGGAGCTTCTTCAGCAGGAGCTTCCTCAGCAGGTGCTTCCTCGGCAGGTGCTTCCTCAGCAGGAGCTTCCTCTGCGCTTTCGGCAGCTTCAAAAGCTTCTTCCATTGCTGTTTTACCGGGCTCTTCTTCGGGAACCTCGTAAACTTCTTCCTCTTCTTCGGGAATTTCCTCGGCCGGAGCTTCGGCAGGCTGTGAAAGAGCCTTTATGCTAAGAGAAACTTTGCCTGTATCAAGCTTAATATCTGTAATCTTAGCTTCAACCTCGTCGCCTACTTTAAGAACCTCGCCGACAGTTTCGATTCTCTTGTCGGGAGAAATCTGTGAAATATGAATAAGACCGTCAACGCCGTCTATAATTTCTGCAAAAGCACCGAAAGAAACAATTCTTACAATTTTACATTTAACAACGTCGTCAACATTATATTTGCTCTTGAAAATTTCCCACGGATTGTCCTCAATCTTCTTGTAGCCGAGAGAAATCTTTTTGTTTTCAGCGTCAATTTCCTTGATTGTTACTTCAACAACCTGACCTTCTTTAAGTACCTCGCTGGGGTGCTTAATGGGCTTCCATGAAAGCTCGCTTATGTGAATAAGACCGTCAACGCCGTCAATATCAACAAAAGCACCGAAAGGAACAAGTCTTACAACCGTACCGTTTGCAATATCGCCAATCGTGTATTTTGCTGTAAATTTAAGCCACGGGTCGTCCTCCGGATTTTTGTGTCCGAGAGAAATTTTGCCTTTTTCAGCGTCAATAGCTTTAATATAAACATCAATTTTGTCGCCGACTTTTACAAGGTCTTTAGCCTGTACGCCTTTTTTCCAGGTAAGCTCCGAAATGTGTACAAGACCGTCAACACCGCCAACATCAACAAAAGCGCCGAAGTCTGTAACGGATTTAACGGTTCCTTCGATTTTATCGCCAACATTAACGCTTGCAAAGAATTCGTCTCTGATTTTCTTTGAAACTTCTTTTGCAACCTTTTTAACCGAGCCAACCGCTCTGTGACGGCGCTCGTTAATGTCAATAATTCTTAAGGAAACCTCTTCGTCTTTAAGAGTTGAAAGGTCCGCAACATATCTTTCTGCCGCCTGTGAAGCGGGAACGAAAACCTTGTTGCCCTTAACAAAAACGATAACTCCGCTTGCAAGAACGTCCACAACTTTACCCGTGAGAACTTCCTGAGTCTCTGCGGCTTCTACAATTGCCGCCCAGTTCTTTGCCTGTTCAAGCTTTTTCTTTGAAAGCGAAACAACGCCTTCCTGGTCGTTTACTCTGATAATGAAAACTTCAATATCATCGCCAACCTTGCAGATGTCCGAGGGAACTGCGTCCGGGTCGTCCGTAAGGTCTTCAAGCTTGATTACGCCTTCAAACTTGAAATCAAGGTCAACAACAACTTCCGTCGGTGTAACCTTTACGACCTTACCGGTTTTGGTTTCGCCTGTTTTAAGCGTAACCTGAGCCTGCTGTGACTGCTCAAACATTTCGGCAAAGCTCTGCTCCTCCTGATTATTTAAATTCTCTTTGTTTTCCATGGTTAAAATAACCTCCTTTATTATTTGGTCGGGCGTCGAGGCGCCGGCCGTTATACCTACTTTAATATTTTTAACCGATTTTGCAAGCTGCAAAACGTTTTCGGGAATTTCGTCCGCATTTTCTATGAGATAAGTGTTTTCGCAGTTTTCACGGCAAACCTTAAAAAGCTTTTCGGTATTTGAGCTGTGTCTGCCGCCGATAACAAGCATAATGTCCGACTGCTCCGAAAGACTTTTTGCGGCGCTTTGCCGCTCGTTTGTCGCATTGCAAACGGTGTCGAAAAACAGTATTTCTTTTTTTTCGGGCTGAAGCTCCGCCTCTATTTCGGCGCAAATTTTCTCCCAAAGCTTTTTGCCGAGCGTTGTCTGTGCAACAACGCAGTAGCGGTCGCACGTTGGAAGGTCTTTAAAAGAGCAATCCTCAAGCGGATTTAAAACGGTAAAGCTTCCGTTTGTCCAGCCGCATATGCCCTGAACTTCGGGGTGCTTTTCGTCACCTGCGATTATTATATGATAGCCGAGATGGCTGTATTTGCTGACAATATCGTGGATTTTTTTCACAAAGGGGCAGGTAAGGTCAATAACGCTTTTGCCCGCTTTTTCAAGGCTGCTTATAACCTCTCGGCCTACGCCGTGCGCACGGATTATAACGCTTTCGCCGGTAATATCTTCAAGCTTTTTTACGGGAATAATGCCCTGCTTTTTAAGCCGCTCGATTTCGCCCGAATTATGAATAAGCTCGCCGTAGGTGTTTATAATGCCTGTGTGGGCTTGTCCGAGCCGCTCGGCGGTTGTAACCGCACGTCTTACGCCGAAGCAAAAACCGGCGGTTTTTGCAAGAGTTACTTTTGCCATTTTAAGACTCAAGCCTTTCCTGCGAGCCCTTGATTATACCGTAAAGGAAATTGCTCACGGTGAGATTTTTGGTTTTGGGGTCAAGAGCCGCGTTTTTCAGCATTTCGCCGATTTCCTCCGGGCTTACGGGCTTGCCGAAATAAACGTCCGTTCTGCCGAAAAGCCTGTACTTTCCGTCGATATATGCCGGTAAAATCGGCACATTTGCCTTGTAGGCTATTGTAGCGGCGCCCGGAAGCACCTTTTCGGGCAAGAACTCTTTGTTTCTTCTGCCTTCGGGGAAAATCATCAGCGCTCCGCCGCTTTTGAGAATGGAAAGCGCCGTTCTAACAGCGCCTATGTCGGAAACGCTGCGGTCAATCGGAAATGCACCGAGACCTTTTACAAGTATATTTAAAAGAGGAACGGAAAAAAGCTCCTTTTTTGCCATAAATCTCAGCCTGCGAGGAACATTACTGCCAACCAAAACAGCGTCGTTATTGCTGAGGTGATTTACGCAGATTAACATTCCGCCGTCCTTTGGAACATTTTCTGCCCCGAAAATGCGTGAACGGAAAAATATTTTATAGTATATCCGCACAAGTGCGGCGCAAAATTCATACATATTCATTCTCCGATCTTGTCGGTAATATTTTTAAAGACCATATCTATCGACTGCTTAAGGGTTTTCCCCGTAGTATCCGCAAGGACTGCGTTTTCGGCTTTTTTAAGCGGAGAGTTTGCCCTTGTCGAGTCGTTTTTGTCACGAAGCTCCATATCTTTTAAAACCTCGTCAAAGCTAACCTTTTCACCTTTAAGAATAAGCTCGTCGTATCGCCTTTTTGCACGCTCTTTTACGTCTGCCGTAAGAAAAACGGCGGCGTCGGCATCCGGCAGAACTTTTGTTGCAATATCTCTGCCGTCCATAATTACATTGTGCTTTTTTGCAATTTCTCTTTGGAGATTAACAAGCATTTCACGGACAAGCGGAAACTTTGAAACGTTTGAAGCGCCCATCGAAACTTCGGGCGTGCGGATAAGCTCGCTCACGTTTTCGCCGCAGAGATAAATCTGCTGCGCGCCGTCTTCGTGGGTAATATCAATATCAATTTTTTCAAGACAAGCGTTAATGCCTTTTTCGTCCTCGGTAGAAACGCCGTGCCTTATGCAGTAAAGAGCCACGCTTCTGTACATAGCGCCCGTATCGACATAAATATAACCGATCTTTGCGGCAATGGCTTTTGCGATTGTGCTTTTTCCCGCACCCGAAGGGCCGTCAATTGCAATTTTTTTAGTATTCACCTAAAAAACTCCTTAAAGTTAGTTCAAAAAGAATAACAGTATATATATTATACAAAATTTTTCCGCAAAAAACAAGGGTTTTTACAAAAAAAGTTGAAAAAAATTTTTTTTGACATTATTTACCAATATTTTGTACACCTTTTGTTTTAAGCAAAAAAACTTGATTATGGCGGGAAAATATGGTATAATAAAACCAACAATATAAAATTCGGCGTTGCCGATAGGTTGGTTTTATTGTTTCAATGTGCTGCGGCACGATGCGCCTTGCATATATGGTATAATAAAACCAACAATATAAAATTCGGCGTTGCCGATAGGTTGGTTTTATTGTTTCAATGTGCTGCGGCACAGAAAGCGCCTTGCATATATGGTATAATAAAACCGACAATGTAAAAAGCGAGGTAATAAAAAATTTATGGACGAGGCAAGAAAAAATCCGGACGAAATATTTAAAGCGCTTATAACAAAAGCAGAAACCATGTACTCTCATGAGGACGTGGAGCAAATAAAACAGGCTTATGCGTTTGCAAAAAAAGCACACGAAGGACAAAACAGACTTTCGGGAGAGCCGTATATTTGCCATCCGCTTGAAGTTGCCTGCATAATTACCGAGCTTTCGCTTGATAAAGATACCGTTATAGCAGGGCTTTTGCATGATGTTATTGAGGACACCGAGGTTACTCATGAGCAGGTTGCAAAGCTGTTTTCGCCGGAAATTGCAAATATGGTTGAAGGCGTAACAAAGCTTGGAAAAATCAAGTTTACCACGCAGGAGGAGGAGCAGGTCGAAAATTTAAGAAAAATGTTTATCGCAACGGCAAAGGACGTAAGAATTGTGCTTATTAAGCTTTGCGACAGACTGCATAATATGCGGACTATGGACGCCCAGCCCCTGCACAAACAGCTTAAAAAATCTCTCGAAACAATTGAGGTTTATGCGCCGATTGCCGACCGCCTCGGAATTTTTAAGGTTAAGGCGGAGCTTGAGGACCTTTCTCTTAAATACCTGGACCCGATTGCCTACAACGAAATAACTTCGCAGGTTGCCGAAAAGCTTAACCGCAACAACGATTTTATTCAGTATAACATAGATAAAATTATGAAAAAACTCGACGAAATTGATATTAAAGTATTGTCAATAGGCGGCAGAGTTAAGCATAATTACAGCATTTTCAAAAAGACCTTTATGCAGGGCAGAACAATAGACGAAATTTACGATATTTTCGCAATCAGGGTAATTGTGGAGACTATTGCTGATTGCTATGCCGTGCTTGGCGCAGTTCATGAAATTTACCGTCCGCTTCCGGGCAGAATAAAAGACTATATTTCAATGGCAAAGGCAAATATGTATCAGTCGCTTCATACCACGGTTATAGGCAGGGGCGGCACGCCGTTTGAAATTCAGATACGCACGCAGGAAATGCACCGCACCGCCGAATACGGTATCGCCGCACATTGGAAATATAAGCAGGGCTTAAAAGGCAAAACCACGGGCGACGACGAAAAACTTGCATGGATAAGAAAAGTTATGGAGCTTCAGGACGAAGTTCCCGACAGCAGTGAATTTATGCGGGCTTTAAAGGTTGATATGTTCAGCGACCAGGTTTATGTTTTCACTCCGAAAGGCGATGTTGTGCCGCTGCCGAAAGGGTCATGCCCCATTGATTTTGCTTACAGCATACATTCGGCAATAGGCAACAAAACCACGGGCGCAAAGGTAAACGGCAAGCTTGTGCCGCTTTCCTACGAGCTTAATAACGGAGATATTGTAAGCATTATAACTTCAAGCTCGGTTCACGGTCCGAGCAGAGACTGGCTTAAAATTGTAAAAACAAGTACGGCTCGCACAAAAATAAACCAATGGTTCAAAAAAGAGGGCAGAGAGGAAAATATCGCCCTCGGCAGAGATATGCTTGAGCATGAAATAAAAAAATCGGGCTATACCTCGGCTCAGCTTATGGTACCCGAAACAATTGAGCAAATATTAAAGAAAAATAATTTTCAGACAACAGAGGACCTATACTGCGCAATAGGCTTCGGCGGAATACCCGCTTCAAAGGTAGTCTTTAAAATGAGAGAGGACTATAAGCGCCGCAACAAAAAGACCGAGGCTACGACAACAGTTCACGCTCACCACAAAAAGCAAAGCAACAGCAGCGGCGTTGTGGTTGAGGGACTTGAGGGCTGTCTTGTAAGGCTTTCAAAGTGTTGCAGACCTATTCCGGGTGACGATATTGTGGGATATATCACCCGTGGCAGAGGTGTTTCCGTTCACAGGAGCGACTGCATAAACGTGAAAAACATAAACGCCGATTCCGAAGAAAACCGTATGGTAAAGGTCAGCTGGGAAAATGCATCTTATGCGGATAGATATTCCGCAGACCTGCTTGTTGTTGCGGATAACCGTAACGGACTACTTGCGGATATTATAAACGTTCTTTCCGTTATGAAAATACCTTCAAACAGCTTTAATGCAAGAGTCAGCAAAAATAACGAAGCTCTTATAAACGTTGGGGTTGAGGTAAGCACCGCAGAGCAGATTGACGAGCTTATTACAAAGCTTAAAAATGTCGCCGGCGTAATATCAATTACAAGAAGCATACAGTAAAATTCAAAATTCAAAATGTAAAATGATGGTAATTAAATGTTTTGAGATATATCCATAAAAATCGTAGGGGCGACCCTGCGTGGTCGCCCGAAATTACCCCTCATCCGAGCGGCTTTCGCCGCCCACCTTCCCCTCAAGGGGAAGGCTGGTAGGGGCGGCAACCTGCCGCCCGTTAAGCGTGGAGTTAGTAAATGAAAAATGGAAAATGGAAAATTCAAAATGACGGTCAATTTTTGCCTGTGGCAAAAATAATTAAGTATGGGCGATTTGCAACGACGTAGGGGACGATGCCTACATCGTCCCGAAAAATTATGACAAATACCTTATAAAACTGTAGGGGCGGCAATCTGCCGCCCCTCAGAGTGCTGACAAACTCGGTCTACCGCAAGCAAACCAATTTAAAGTAACTACCGTACAAAAGTACGCCGACGAGTTTTAAAGGACGAAATATACCTTCGCTTCTCAGCCTCTGCTCAGCTTAATGACAAAGTCATTAAGCTGAGGGGCGGCAATCTGCCGCCCCTAAATTATAGCAAAATTTCAGTTTTCTTTAATAATTTCTTTTACGCTTGAAGCAAGACCTGCAATTCCCTGAATTTGCGAGGGGATAATAATTTTTGTTGCCTTGCCGTCTGCGGCTTTTTCAAAGCTTTCGAGCGCACGCATTGCAACATAAGCCTCGGAGGGATTTGCTTCGTTAATCTTTTTAATTCCTTCGGCAACAGCCGTCTGAACGGCAAGAATAGCTTCTGCCTGACCTTCCGCCTCTTTAATTGCCGCCTGTTTTTTAGCCTCGGCACGGAGAATGGCTGATTCCTTTTCACCCTCCGCCAAAAGCACAGCGGATTTCTTTTCGCCTTCCGCACGAAGGATTGATTCACGGCGTTCACGTTCCGCCTTCATCTGTTTTTCCATGGCGTTTTGAATTTCTTCGGGCGGAATAATGTTTTTAAGCTCAACCCTGTTTATTTTTATTCCCCACGGGTCTGTCGCTTCGTCAAGAATTGCACGCATTTTGGTGTTTATTGTATCTCTTGAGGTAAGCGTTTCGTCAAGCTCAAGGTCGCCGATTATATTACGGAGAGTTGTCGCCGTAAGGTTTTCAATAGCCATCATCGGGCGTTCAACGCCGTAGGCAAAAAGCTTGGGGTCGGTAATCTGGTAGTAAACAACCGTGTCAATTTTCATGGTTACGTTGTCCTCTGTAATAACGGGCTGCGGCGGAAAATCCACAACATGCTCTTTAAGACTGACTTTTTTTGCAATCTTGTCAATAAACGGCACAAGAAAGTGAAGTCCAACGCCCCAGGTCTGATAATATCCGCCGAAACGCTCAATAATATAAGCGTGCGCCTGCGGAACAATTTTGATGTTTGAAACAAGTACAAGCAAAATAATTGCAATAAGTACAAGTAATACCATTTAGTCATCAATCCTTTCTTTTTTTGATACTATGAGCTTAACGCCCTCAATTTTTTCAACGGTAACGGTCTGCCCTGCGGGAATATCTTCTCCGCTAAGGCTTCTTGCCGCCCAAATCACGCCGCCGATTTTAACCGAGCCTTTTTCGTTTATATTTGAAATACCGTCCGTTACGAGAGTTTCTTTACCGATAAGGCTGTCGGCATTTGTTGCGGTTTTGGTTTTTTCAAGTCTTTTTTTAACAAGCGGCCTTGTAAGCAGGAGAAGAACTGCGGAAACAAGCACAAAAACGGTTATTTGAGCCGTATAATCAAAACCAAACGAGGCGGTTAAATATGCCGCCGCCGCACCGCCCATAAACCAAATTGAAACAAGCTGTACGGTTGCCGCCTCCAAAACGCCGAAAAAAACAAGCGCAATAATCCAGAATATGCTGTTCAAAATAATCACTTCCCAAAAGCCTTTTTTCATTATTATTATACTATTATAATATAATTATGTCAAGAAAAAATGCAAAAATGTTCAATAAAAGAACAAAAAAGTACAAAGGATATTTGCTTTTTTTGACGAAATATATATGTGCTGCGGCAAAAACCATAAAAAAGGACAGGATATTACTTATGGAAAAGAAAATTTACAGGCTTGGAATTATCGGTTACGGCGGAATGGCGGGCAACCACAAAAAGCAGCTCGACAAAGGCGAGGTAAGAGTGAAAATAAAAGGGGTTTACGATATTGACCCTTCACGCGCAGAGCTTGCAAAAGAGCAGGGCTTTTTGGCATATTCTTCGGCAGAAGAACTTCTTTCGGACAGCGAAATAGATATTGTGCTTGTTGCAACCACAAACGAAACGCATATGTATTATGCAATTAAAGCGCTTGAGGCAGGCAAGCACGTTATTTGCGAAAAACCGGTAACGCTTTCCTCCGCAGAGCTTGAAAAAATTACAGAAGCGGCAAAAAAAGCAGGTAAAATTTTCACGGTAGACCAAAACAGACGTTTTAACCGTGATTACATAAACGCATGCAGGGTAATAAACAGCGGTTTCCTCGGCAAACCGTATTTGATAGAATCAAGAGTTGAAGGCTCAAGAGGCGTACCCGAAGGCTGGCGCACGGATAAAAGCAAAGGCGGCGGCATGATGTACGACTGGGGCGTTCATATGATTGACCAGATAATGTATATGACGGACGAAAAGGTTGTAAACGTTTTCTGTAAAATGTACAGCATAAACTATCCGGACGTTGACGATAATTTCAGGCTTACGCTCACGTTTGAGAGCGGCTTTACGGCGCATATAGAGATTTCCACAAACAACTTTATAACAAAGCCGAGATTTTACATTTACGGCAAGGAAGGAACAGCGGTTATAAACGACTGGGACGGCGTAGGCAAGGCTGTTAAGAAGCTGAAAGAGGATAATAAATGGGGACGTGAAATTCAGCCCGTAAAGGCAGGCCCCACAAAGACTATGGCGCCGAGAGACCCAAGCACACTCGAAACGCTGGAGCTTACAGAGCCGCAGGACGTTGAAGATAACTTAAATCCCGTTTACAGACAGCTCGTTGACGCAATAGAAGGAAAAGAGCTTCTCATAAAGCCGTCACAGGCAATGCGGGTTGTAAAGGTTATGGAAGCGGCTTTTGAGTCCGATAAAACGGGCGAAGCCATAAAAACGAATATTTAACCCTTGACATATAGCGAAAAAAGTGCTATAATACATTCTGAAAACAAAAAATAAGGACGAATAGTTTGTAACATCTAAAATTTTATATTATCAGATGATACAGACTGTCAGGGGAGCCGCAAGGCTGAGAGGAGGCTTAACGCCTCGACCCTTTAACCTGATTTGGGTAATGCCAACGTAGGGAGTGCTTCGTTTTAAAATGCTTTTATTTTAATTGCAAACCGAAGGACCTGCGAAAAACGCCCTTCGGTTTTTGTTTTTAATTAAATAAAAGGAGCAGTTTAAAATGAACACAAAAACAAACAAAATTGTAGTTTCGGCAATGTTTCTCGCACTTGCCGCAATCCTTTCTATGCTGAAGCTGTTTGAAATGCCCTTCGGCGGCACGGTAACGGTGGCTTCAATGGTGCCTGTTGTGATTATAGGCTATATCTACGGCACAAAGTGGGGGCTTTTCTCCGCCTTTATTTACAGCATTTTACAGCTTATTCTCGGCACAGCAACGGGAATAGTTTCGAGAATGTTCCTTCCGGGCGATGAGCAAATGGCGCTTTGGCAGGCAATTTCCATTTGCTTTATAGACTACATACTCGCATATCTTATGCTCGGTTTGGGCGGAATTTTTAAAGACAAATTCGGCAAAACAACGCTTGAAATCGTACTCGGAGCGGTTGTTTCAACCGTGCTTTGCTGGGTAATGCACGTTATATCGGGCTATATTTTCTACGGCGCATGGGCGGAGTGGTTTTTCGGCGACAGCACAGGACTTTCGCAAATAGGCGCTTTTAAGGGCTTTTGCGACTGGGTTATGGCAAATATTCACGGCGGTGCGCTTGCGCTGTTTTATTCGGCTGTTTACAATGCGGCGTATATGCTGCCCGAAACGGTCATAACGGCGGCTCTTTCGCCCATTGTTTACACGGCTGTAAAAAAATCTGTAAAAAAATAAGAAAAACCTCTTGACAAATCGAAAAAAGTTTTGTATAATTATTCACAAGAACTGAAATAAATGCGATGACCGAAAATAAGTAGGCGTTTCCGAAAGCCTTCAGAGAGCTGCCGTTTGGTGCGAGGCAGCGGCGGAGAAATTGCCGAATACCTTTCGAGAGCAGCGCACCGAAAGCAAGCGCAAAAAACGCAAAGCAAGTAGGCTGCGACGGGCGTTCCCGTAACAGAACTAAGGTTTGAAAGAACCTGAAAAGGTCTGTAATGTGAGTTGCAGACGAATTGAGGTGGTACCACGGGTACTGATTTTTGAAAAATCGCCCGTCCTCTGAAATCAAAATCAGAGGACGGGTTTTTATTATATCTGTCCTCGAAAAGAGAGGATGTATTAAAATGGTTCTTAAAGTAGCACTATTGTTGGTTTTCTTTGCGGTTATGGTAATCGTCGGCGTTGTCTGCCGCAAGCAGGCGGCGGATGTAAACGGTTTCGTTCTGGGCGGCAGAAATGTCGGTCCGTGGCTCACGGCGTTTGCTTACGGAACTTCGTATTTCTCGGCGGTTATTTTTGTGGGTTATGCAGGTCAGTTCGGCTGGCGTTTCGGTATAGCCTCAACATGGATAGGACTCGGCAACGCTTTTATCGGGTCGCTTCTTGCGTGGGTTGTGCTTGGCAGAAGAACAAGACTCCAGACGCAGCACTTAAAAAGCGCCACAATGCCCGAATATTTCGGAAAAAGATACAACAGCCCTGCGCTCAAAGTTTTTGCGTCGGCAATTGTTTTCGTTTTTCTTATTCCGTACACAGCTTCGCTTTACAACGGTCTTTCAAGGCTGTTTGAAATGGCGTTCCATATTCCCTATGTATGGTGCATACTTGCAATGTCGGTTCTCACCGGTATTTATGTAATTGCAGGCGGATATATGGCAACCGCCGTTAACGATTTTATTCAGGGAATAATAATGCTTTTCGGCATAGTTGCAATTATTGCGGCGGTGCTTAATCAACACGGCGGCTTTATCGGCTCGCTTTCCGAGCTTGCAAAGGTCAGCGACTCCGGCGTGAGCGATGTGCCGGGAATATTCGCTTCCTTTTTCGGACCGAAACCGCTCGATTTGTTGTTTGTCGTTATTTTAACCTCGCTCGGTACTTGGGGACTTCCGCAGATGGTGCAGAAATTCTATGCCATAAAGAGCGAAAGCGCAATAAACAAGGGAACGGTTATTTCGACCTTCTTTGCGGTTGTTGTTGCCGGCGGCTGTTATTTCCTCGGCGGCTTCGGACGTCTTTTCAGCGACAAAATGGAGGTTGTCGGCGGCGTTCCGGCAGGCGGATACGATGCAATTGTTCCGACAATGCTTTCGGGGCTTTCGGATATACTTATTGCAGTTGTCGTAATTCTTGTGCTTTCGGCTTCTATGTCGACGCTTTCATCACTTGTTTTAACTTCAAGCGCAACGCTTACGCTTGATTTTATAAAAGATAATATTGTAAAAAATATGAGCCAGAAAAAACAGCTTGCCATTATGCGTGTGCTTATTGTGTTCTTTATAGCTGTTTCGGCGGTTATTGCAATTGTGCAGGCAAACAGCAGCGTAACCTTTATAGCACAGCTTATGGGTATATCGTGGGGCGCTCTTGCCGGTGCTTTTCTTGCTCCGTTCCTTTACGGACTTTACTGGAAAGGCGCAACCAAAGCCGCATGTGCCGTAAACTTTATTTTCGGCGCAGGTATAATGGTTTTAAATATGCTCTTTAAAAGCGCATTTCCGCCCATTTTGCAGTCGCCCATAAACTGCGGCGTTATTGCAATGGTAGCAGGGCTTGTGATTGTGCCTGTAATAAGCCAGTTCACCAAAAAACCGGACGGCACGGACGAGATGTTTGCTTGCTATGAAGTACCCGTAACCGTTCCTGTTAAAGAAGCGCTCGGAGACTAACCTGTTTCAAAATTGAAAATGGAAAATGTTGGTTATACAGGAAATTTGTGACGACGTAGGGGACGATGCCCACATCGTCCCGAAATTTCCACCTCATCCGAGTTTTGCCTGCGGCAAAACCCACCTTCCCCTCAAGGGGAAGGCTCATAGCGGCACACATAATGGGGTCCCCGAAAAATCGTGAGATTTTTTGGGGAGAGGAACAAGTCGCCTGACAGGGCGAGCAAGCGGAG